>JAJXVZ010000005.1 GCA_021781865.1 bacterium
CTTGCGAAAGAAAATCATCGCATGTTACGTGCCATCCGACGTGACCAATGGTTGGGTCTTGCTGGGAGAATTATCATATGGATTATCATACTTGCCTTGCCTCTGTATCTTTATCAACAATATCTTCAGCCGTTTGTTTCCAAATACGTACCCGGCGCAACCACGTCAGGCATCTTCGGTTTCCCGACTTCCGCTGAATTACAAAAGCTGATAAACTCGTACAAGACGGGACAGCAATAAGGTCCTAACGCTTGGATAGCTCAGTTGGTAGAGCACTTCCCTGAAGAGGAAGGGGTCCCCGGTTCGAGCCCGGGTCCAAGCACTCGCATGTTGCAAAAGGTTCTTTCTTGGACACAAAACTAGAGCGGCATCTTCGACAATTTCCTATCACTCGTATTGATCTTCGGCAAACGGAGATAAATATTTACCGCTGCGTATATGACCGCATTGTTTTATCACAATTAATCACACGTTAAATAATATTCGTTCAACCCGCCTTCACGCGTAATTTTGTCTGTTTTGTCTTATCAAGCCGAGGAAGAATGATTGTCAAAAGACCGTCTTTCGCGCTTGCAGACGACGCATCGACGTCGATTTCCTGGGGAAGGAGAATTGTGCGCGAAAATGAACCCCAAAAAAGCTCGCGAGTGAAGTAATCTGAGTCGGCAATTTGCTCCCGCTCCATGCGTGCTCCTTCAATTTCAACCATGTCGCGATTTATAGAGATGTTGAGTTCATCAGGACGTACACCAGCGACGAAGGTGCGAATGACGATATCGCTTTGGGTCTGATGCACATCGACGGGAAGTTGCCCCTCGTCCCCCGAGGGGGCGTTACTGAAGGGTTCTGGACGATTCCCCGTGTTGTTGACGCGCATGCGCACATCCTTTTTGTTGCGCGGCAATGTTGCCGTTGGAAGCGGTTCATCATCGAAGGAATCGAAATCATTGCCAGTCGATGGGTTTCCGGAAAGACGTTCAAAGAACGAGCGTTTCATATTCATAGTTTAGCAGGTGTTATTAGGAAGGTTACGGTACTGAAAGTATTTTAGCACCTCGAAGGCCGCAAAAAACACAATGGCAGCTGTCCAGATGAGGAAAAATGCGGCGAACGTGGTCGAAGTACCTGGATTGATAATAAGCGTGTTGAAGGCGGTGTGCAATGTGGTGGCGAGGATAAGTCCAATTGCCGCTGCCATTACGCGCCAAGGCGGCCTCTTTGCCGCAGAAAAAGCGAGTGCGAAACCAATGGATGCAGAGGCGATCACATGAAGTAACGTGGATCCGAGGAAACGTATATCGCCGGTAAAGAATCCGGCGGCGAGTTGCCCCCCCGAAATTGGAGTAACGAGAAAGAGCATATTTTCCGCTGCGGCGAAGCCGAGAGCCACCGTTATCATATAAACGACGTAATCGGGCGCCTCGTCCACTGCGCCGCGCCAGAGTATAAATGCGGCTGCCATTACATACTTAAGCATCTCTTCAATGAGCGCCCAACTTATGAGAGTCTTGAGACCAAGTGTTTGCCAAGTCGATTGGCCAAGGGTGCACGCCGCAAGTGGGTTAAGTGCGAATTGTACACAGGCCCACTTCTCGAGTGGAAGCGCGAGCGGTACTGCTGCCATACCCGCGACGAAGGTAAGTGCGATAAGTCTGCGCGGCTCTGGACATCGTGCGTCTTCTTTCAAAAGGAAATAAAGCCATATGAAAGATGGCAGTAGTCCACCGAGAAACGCGTAGCCAAGTGTGGTAGGAGTCACGTACTTATTCTAGCGCATCCATGATTGGCCATTTTGCAACCATGAGAAATGGCGCGTCTTTGGTTGGCATAGATTGATAGATTTCCTCGGTAAGGAAGGGCATGAAGGGGTGGAGTAGTCGCAGTGTGCGATCAAGAAGCGAGAGAAGGAGCGCTTGTCGCGACACTTTTGCCGCCGCGTCGTTTCCCGTAAGGATAGGTTTTGATTCCTCGATAATTTTATCCGCGAGTTCGTGCCATGCATAATGATAAATCTTTTCGGCAGCAAGATAGACGCGGTATTTTTCAATATCCATCGTGACTTCCCGTGCAAGTGCTTCGAATACCGAGCGGATTGCGGCGTCGCCCTGGGTGAGCGACGCAGTGGGAGTTGCACCCCCCGTATTCTCTAGTATGAAGCGCGCGATATTCCAAATTTTATTTGCAAAATGTTTATAGCCTTTCACTTTTTCTTCACTGATGCGCATATCAGTGCCGGGCGTATTACCCGCGACAAGTGCCATTCTTGCCGCATCAGCACCAAATTTTGCCGCGATGTCGAGTGGGTCGAGATTATTGCCGAGCGATTTCGACATTTTACGCCCGTGCGCATCGCGGACGAGACCGTGCAGATATACGGTTTTGAAAGGGATGGTATCGAGCGTGAATTCGGTCATAAGTATCATTCGCGCAATCCAGAAAAAGAGAATATCATATCCGGTTTCGAGGAGGTCAGTAGGATGGTATGTCTCGAAATCCTGGGTATGATCGGGCCAACCCAGCGTGGAAAAGGTCCATAGACTCGATGAAAACCAAGTATCGAGTGAATCTTCGTCCTGCACCCATTCTGTGTCTTTAGGGGCCTCACCGACCACGATTTCTTCGCCACGATACCAAACAGGGATGCGATGCCCGTACCAAATTTGTCGGCTGATGCACCAATCACGCAAATTTTCTACCCAATGGAAATACGTCTTTTCGAAATGTTCAGGGATTATTTTGATAATTCCAGAGCGCACGGGTCTGAGCATAAGCTCCTTGAGTGTTTCTCCGCGGCCAGGAGCCTCTTTATTTACCTCAATAAACCATTGCAGTTTCGGCATGGGCTCCACAATGCCGCCTGTGCGTTCGGCAGTTGCGATATTTTGTTTTATGTCTTCCGTTTTCTCTAGTAAATTTTCACTGGCAAGCCATTCGACAACAAGATCACGCGCCTCGGCAGTTTTCTTACCCGCAAGACGTCCAGCGACCGTCATTTTCGCGTATTCATTTATGACGATGACCTCGTGCGAAAGTTCATGTCGATCCGCAATTTCCCAATCGACCTTGCTATGCGCCGGGGTGAGACCGACCGCACCCGTGCCGAAATTCGGGTCGACTTCTTTATCAGCGATGACTTTTATATGAATAGGCACATCGCAGAAAATCGTATCGTATTCTTTGCCAATAAATGCGTGGTAGCGCGTGTCATCTGGATGTACTGCAATTGCAACGTCACCTACCTTTGTCTCGGGACGCGTGGTTGCGATAGAGATGGGGATATTTTTCGCATAGCGAAATGTATAGAGTTTAGCCGTGCGTTCCTCATAGACGATTTCGTCATCGGAAATTGTGGTTTGGCCTTTGGGGTCCCAGTTAACGATACGCAGGCCGCGATAGATAAGGCCAGCGTCGTACATTTGTTTAAAAGCGGTACGAACTGCATGACTGCGCGACTCATCGAGTGTGAACGCCTCACGCGACCAATCAAGTGAGGCACCCATGGTCTTTATTTGACTCACGATGGTGTCATGGCTTTTTGCAGCGAATGTCTCGATGCGTTTTAATAATTCTTCGCGTCCGAGATCATGGCGGCTTACCCCCTCATCTTTTTTTATTTGTTTCTCGACTACTGACTGCGTTGCGATGGCGGCATGATCAGTGCCAGGTATCCAGAGCGTGCGGAAGCCGCGCATCCGCTTATAACGGATGAATATGTCCTCAATGGCAAGCATGAGCGCATGGCCCATGTGAAGTCGACCAGTCACGTTCGGCGGAGGAAGCACAATGGAGTATACGGGCGCATTTGCATTTGTTACTCCTAATTTTACGCACTCATCAGGGTTAAAAAGGCCGCTTTTTTCCCACGCGCGATACACCCGCGATTCAGTTACAGTAGCATCATAAGGTTTTAGAAATTTATCCAGCATCGCTTATAAAATATAGCAAATACGCGAGATTACGCGAGCGAGCGATTGCCATTCACGGTAAGAGAATCTGGTGTTGAAAAGTTGTTGCGGAGGGCGTGGTAGAAACCGGCAAACGCAATCATAATTGCGTTGTCGGTGGCGAGGAGATCAATTGAAAGGCACAAAGTGATATGCGGATATTCATTTTTAATTTTTTCCGTGAAAACGCGACGAATATGAGTATTCGCTGAAACACCTCCGCCGATAACAAGTGTTTGTGTGTCGGTCATATTAAGCGCGCGCGCAGTTTTACCCCAGAGCACATCCACAACCGCATCTTCGAACTCTCTTGCTATGTATCTTTTATCCTCCTCGCGTATATTTAGCGTATCTCGTAGAAGATATAGTACCGATGTTTTCAGACCCGCGAAAGAAAAATCACACGTCGCATCGTGTAGCATCGGCCGCGGAAGCACATAGGGGTTCTTCCTTTGTGTTTCTCGAGCGATTTCGGCGAGACGTGAGATCTCCGGTCCGCCGGGGTAAGGGAGCCCGAGCATACGCGCGACCTTGTCGAATGCCTCACCAACCGCGTCATCGCGCGTTTGTCCAATGAGCTCATACGTAAGCCATTCGCGCATGTGCACAAGCTCGGTATGTCCACCGGAAACTAGGAGCGCGAGCACGGGCATCCTCACATCAAAAATTGCAAACATAGATTGGTCCGTTTGAGACGATATCTGCTTACGGCTGGCTAAGGCCGCAAGGAGATGTCCTTCCATGTGATTCACGGCAATGAGCGGTTTCTCCCAGAGGACCGCAAGCGCTTTCGCAAAGTTGACGCCAACCCAGAGTGCCGGTTCAAGGCCCGGTCCTGTTGTGACCGCAATCGCGTCTATCGGGGGAGGTTCGCATTCACCGATAAAAGCAAAAAATGCTTCGATAAGACCTGGTTCACGCGATAGTATCGTCGCAATCTTTTCGTGTTTCTCCTCGGGGATCGTTTGGGTATCTTCATGGAGAAGTTCAGCTTCCTCGAGAGCCGCTTCAAGAATCGGTACAAGGTTTTTCGCGTGCTCTCGCTTTGCAAGGGCGGGGAAAACACCACCGTACTCTTTATGTATTTCAATCTGCGAGAAAAGCGCATTCCCTAGTACAGTGAATCTCGCGTTCTTTTCGTCACCTTCACACTCAAGTATCGCAATTGCTGTCTCATCGCAACTGGTCTCAATTGCCAGAATTTTCATGAATTTCTCACGTAATTAATCATTAACTTCTACCCACGGCATTGCATTGTCGTTCGGAACGAAAAAGCCTGCGGAACCTGGATGACCACCACCACCATATTTTTCTGCGATTTTGGAAACATCGACCGTGCCGTCACCGCGAATGGAGACGCCGAAACCGTTTGGATGTGCAGTCACGACGAGCGCGAACGGAGGAAGTTTTTCATACAGCTCGTGACCAACGTATGACTTCATCGTGATATTCGGATGGGTGGCGACGAAATATACCTCATATCCCTCGAAGTGAACTTTTTTCGCTCGTTCGGCAGATGAATGCGCAAGCGCCTCAAAGAATTCCGTATATATAGCTGCTTTGCTCAAGACATCGGCACGTTTTGCATCATCTTCAAGTTCAAGTGTCAATTCGTCCCATGCGGAGAACTCAAAAGGTAGGAAAAGCAAGTATGAAAATATATTGCGAGTTTCATGAAGAGCATAGTGATAGAGATCTCCATCCTCAAGATACGTCATAAGGCGCGGCATGGGTTTTTCTGGATGGAAGTAGCGCCATGCTATTGTCGCGCCAGAACGTGTTTCGTCATAAATATGCTCGGGCGCGTGTTCAATGAACACCTTCGCACTCTCGTGATGGTCAAGCACGACAAGGCGTTTCGTTACTTTTGCGAGCATCGACATCTGTGCCAAAGTTTCGTAGCAGAAATCAACAAGGTATACCTCTTTCCCCTCCAGCCCTTCCGGTGGCGCGTCACCATGATCCACCGGAAAATACACGGCGGCATTTCCGAATTTTTTCCAAGCTGCATAGGCGCCTCCAAAACCATCTGGACATTTCCCATGGTAGAGAACGACGATTTGTTTATCAATCATATTTTCATTTTACCGCACAAAGCGTACATAGATACCTGCGGGAATAACTCGATCAGAGTATGATTCTCGTATGTGAAGTTCGCCGCATTCTCCTTTATCAATTGTGAACGTACTCTCGATCGCTTGTGCAAAAGATCGCGACGCATACCCAGCAGCATAGCCGCTTACTAAAAAGAAGGAATAAAGAGTATTTGAAGAAATGTTTTTAAGTAATTCAAGGAGCGCAGGGAAGTCTCTGTCGATTTTCCAGACCTCGCCTTTTGCGCCACGACCGAATGCTGGTGGATCAAGAATAATTCCATCATATATAACCCCGCGCCGTGCCTCTCGTTTCGTAAATGCGAGCGCGTCATCAAGTATCCAACGTATACTTTCTTCAGGGACTTTCGAGCGCCGCGCATTTTCGTGCGCCCAATCGAGAGACTGTTTTGACGCGTCGACATGAGTGACGATGGCACCCGCCTGTGCGGCAACAATAGATGCGATACCGGTGTATCCAAATAGGTTGAGAATTTTTGGTTTCTCTAATCTCTCAACTTGTGTTCTTATCCACGCCCAATTCTGTGTCTGTTCGGGGAAAACTCCAGTATGCTTGAATCCGGTTAACCGTACAAGAAATCGTGCGTCATTCCACGCAAGTTCTCCGGATTCCGGTAATGATCGTTGTATTTTCCACGAACCTTTCATATCACGAAACGTAAATTTGGCGTGGGCGGTTTCCCAGAGCTCAGGACGCAATTTTAACCAGAGCGCCTGCGTTTCTGGGCGCACGACGATTATTTCGCCAAACCGCTCAAGTTTCATCGAGTCGCCGGAATCGAGAAGTTCATAATCATGCCATGGCAGAGAAACAAGATGTTGGTCGTATTTCATACAGCCTTCGGATTCTTACGAGACCATTCATAAAATATGATCGCGGCGGCAGTAGCGGCATTAAGTGATTCGGCGCGTACATGTATTGGTATGGAGAGCGTTACATCGCACATAGCGAGAGTCTTTTCTCGAATGCCGGCGCCCTCGTTGCCGACAACGAACACACTCGGTGCATTAAACGCTTCTGTGTCGAGTAGCGTGGTTCCATTCATGGTAAGTCCGTATATCCAAAAGCCTTTTTTCTTCAATATTTTGAGAGCGTTGTTTACATTTCCGATCGTTACAAGCGGAATGCGAAACGCCATACCGGCTGAACTTTTCACAACTACACCGGTAATTGGCGCTTGATTGTGTTCCGGGATGAGGACACCCGAGAGTCCGAAGGCGGCGGCAGAACGGATAATGGCGCCGACATTGTGCGGATCCTGTACTTCGCCAAGAATAACGATAGAAGGATTTTTCTCCATGTCGAGTGATTCCATGAAGTTTTCAAACGGTACGAGCAAGGTGGAAGGATCGATCGTAAAAATGACACCCTGATGTGTTGCGTCTCGTCCGACAAGCTCTTTTCCTTCCCCAGATGTGAGTTGCGCTATCGGAATATCGAGTTTCGCTAAACTAGCGCGTAGTTCCGTGTTATCTCCATCCGTTGCGGAAAGATACATTTGCGGCGCAAGAAAAACCTTGCGAATAGATTGTGGCGCATCTCGAAGTGCTTCCATGAGTACGTGTTTCCCATAGACGTACACTTTTCCTTTTGTGTATTTGCTGCGTCGTTTCGATTGCATTGTGCGCGGTAAGGGACTCGAACCCCTGACCCCATCCACGTCAAGGAAGTGCTCTACCAACTGAGCTAACCGCGCGTGTGGAAAACTATATCATAAAATATAAAATTTATGGTCGAATTATCGAAGGACACTCGAAGATAACCGAGGGGCAGCAGCGATTTGCTGATTGGAAGAAGATGTGCGATTCGTCTCGCATATTCGAGTCTCTGGGTAAAAAAATCCCCGCAAATTAAGCGGGGGCAATAGAGGAGGATGGTTAATCATTTCTACAGCGCGAATTTGGAACAGCTTTCAATGGATTATTCAACCTGTTCAAATTATAGCATGAGAGGACTTCGTTCGACACTAGAGAATTCGAATTCAGTCAGGTAAAAATACACCCTCCACCGCATAATGCGGTGGAGGGTGTGTCGAATCTTGTTCAGTGAGCGTATATCGCGTATTGCTGAAACATGTGTTCGGAAATTTTACCGAAAACAATATTAATCCCAGGTAATAGAACAACTTTGAAACCTTTGCGGATGTCGAGAATCATACCGTCTTTGGAAGCTCCTTTCCCGCATTTATATCGACGATAAACGCTTGCGAAAAGCATTTCACGGGCGCAGACGAAATGTTTCAAGGTGCTCCTGCTTTGATCCAGAGCAACCTCGCTAGAGGTGTCTTCCTCAAGGAGCCTCTTGTAACGTTCCATATAACGACTCATGAGCGTACAAAGTGCACGCTCATAGACATTCAATTCGCCAATCACTGATTCATATTTGACTGGCTGACGCTGACCGGCCGACTCAGGGAATTCACCGATCACCGATTCTTGAACGGTGAAATCGACAAACTGACCGACTGCGACGATCTCTCTGAGTTCTTCCCAAATTTCCTTTTTTATACTTAGCATCACAACCTCCTCATTTGACATGTAAAAGAACACTCAACATTTTACTGCCAAGTAAAATAATACTTACTGAACTGTTCTTGTCAATTATTATTCCTCCTGATGAGAATCTTATATTAGAAGGTATTCGCTGGGAATCTACATCGTGCAAGTCGCCTTAGCGAGCCGTATCTCCGAATGGTTGCGATTTTCAAAATACATGGGGAATATTCTCTACTCACTTTCATTAGTAAGAGTATAGTAAGCGGCACACTGTCTCGCATAATCCTAAAAAGGGGATAGAGTCGTCGATATCCCCTATGAAAATGTGACCCATATCAGACGAAATTGGAACCAAACGGTAACAGAGCTTATTGCATGGGATCGACTTGGGCGCGACATAGCTATGGCGCGAGGGTATGCCTAGAAGGACTTGTCCAGTGACTACCGTATGGGATTAGAATAGGAGGAATATATAGACACACTGATTAATTTAATTGGTTCTTATCAAACTATGAGAGGCGGATACAGGATAGGGGCAGGGCGCAAGAAGGGATTTGCGGCAAAGAATGCCGAGGAAGCCCGTAGACTGCTTTCAGAGATGGTTGCGCAAGAAATCGGTCCCATAGGCGATGCTCTTATCTTAAAGGCAAAAAACGGAGACATTGCCGCAATAAAAGAGCTTTTCAATAGAGCGTGGGGTCGATCACCTCAAGCAATAGTCCTCGGAGGTGATCCGGAGCCAATAGTGTTCCAGGTAACGAAGTATGGATTGGACGAGGACTTTGAGAGAGGGCTACCTAGAGTTAACGAGCGAATGCAAAGCTAAACGGTATTTCTACTGCGTCAGCAAGCTATCTTGCTGCTGCGTTTGATTGGTCGCATTGCTTTGATTTTTGGCAGCTTCGTTTCCTGCAAAACAAATAGTGTGACCGACAAGATCGGCAACCTGGTTGCCATATTGTAGAACACTCAGGTCTGGGGCCTGGTTAGATTGTTGAGCCTCTCGAACTTGAGTAACAGCATAGTTCATGTTGTAAATTACACTGTCGGCCGCGTAGATTTCATTCTGGCAATCAGCGATTCTGTCCTCTAGGTTTTGAACCCGGGCCTCTAAGACCTGAGTTTGAGCCTGCTGTGCTAGTTGAGCCTGAATGCCGGGTTGTGTGGCAGTAGTCGATGATGTGTTGAGGAGATTTTGCCCTGTGACGGGCATTGCTACTGACGGCGAAGTTACGCTATAAATAATCGCCCCGACAACCAAGATACTTATCACAATGGTTGCTGGAGTAAGAGGAGGAAGTTTTTCCATAACCCAGCAAGCAATCAAAGGCACTTGCCAGTACTTGTGTCGAATCTTTGGCCAGACGACATATTTTGCCACTCAGTTGCACTTTCTTGTTGCCATCCATTCTGAACATTTATTGGCCCAACCGATATAATCGGCATATCTATTGTTCTGTTTACGTTTCCGCTTGACAGAAGAATTGGCTCACTACCAGTCGCAACCTGAGGAGTGTAACTAAAGATTGCTGCTGGCTCTTGAAGGGGTGTTCCGCCGCCATTACCAGTGGGTCGTGTCGTCTGCACTCCTGTCTCCGGATTCGTGAATATCACCTGCTGATTCTGCATGTAGTTTCCGAATTGATCTAAGACACCGACTGAGAAGAATGATGTTCCACAATTGCTTCCAATCGAACTAGCAAGAGCCTTATCCGCTGTGACGTAGTTATTCACATAATTTTCACCGCGCCCATTCCAAACAACTATCCCGCTTGCAGCAGGAAGTAGTGTCGTGAAAACACCACTTATTTTCTGGTCTTGTATACCATTAATCGCTTCGATTATATATGAGTATTGTGTGCCAGAAAGTAGACTTGTTATGTCTACAATATGATGAGTTGAGTTGCCAGATTCAGATGGGATTATTTGCGTGACACCTCCTTGGGTAAGGAATATTTTTGAGTCTGTAGGAAGATTCGTATCCCATACAACATGGGCTGAGTTTATTGTTGTTCTGAGGTTCCCTAGAGTTACAGACAGAGTGGCTAACGAAGGGGTATTCTGGTTGTCTTGTGTCGGTTGCAGCGTCACTACTGGCGTTGCCAGTTGTGTTATCGGTGTATCGACTGTGAAGGAGGTCAGAAGATTAACAAAGGCGCTTGCGGGTACGCCAGTGGCAGCCTGGACGACCACGATAAGGCTATCGGCTTGAGCAACTGTAATATTGGAAAAAGCCGTGATGAGGTTAGTGAACGCATCAGCCGGAGTACCAGGCGAGGATTGTACAACTGCAATGAGGCTATTTGCCTGCTGTGAAGTTAAAGCCGCTGCAGATGACACTGATGGAAAGAAAAGAAGAGCAGCAAAAACAGTGATTATCTTTTTCATGGGATGGTTTTGTTATCAAACGCCGGACGCACAGAACCCCGCGCCAGCTGGGCCTCGCGGCCCCATACCGGTTTCCCGATATGACCATCCCTGGTACTAAACGCGGGGTTCAGTAAAGGGATGGATTTAGTCACCGTGCCAAGGGCATAAAAGTCCTTGGTTTAGGCGCTTTTATTCTAGCATACCGACTTTTAGTATTGGTACGCGCATTCAGAGTACAGTTGAGGAATGCCAGTAAAAGTAAGTTGTATTCACTTATCTTTTTCGTTGTCGGACGACGAGGCTTGAAAGATGCTTTCGTCCGCACAAATGAAAAAGATGGACCCCTCGCTAGAGGAGATGCCCGAGGAGGATATCTCGGAGGTTCGTGTCGCACTGTACGAATCCGCACAACTTGCTTTTGATGTGTATTGGTCGAGAAAGTACGGTTCCAAATATCCCATTGGGTTATTAACACCACAACTGGACAGGGATACACTGTAGGTATGGAACAAACGACCGAGAAGACTGGAATAATTTACTGCCGTGTGTCGTCTACCGAACAGGTGGAGGGAACGAGCCTTGGCATGCAAGAACGGTACTGTCGAGAATATGCGGAACGTGAAGGCATCAAAGTGCTTGAGTGTTTTGTCGAAGAAGGCGAATCCGCAAAAACAGCAAACCGCACTCAATTTCAGAAAGCTCTAGCCTTTTGCGCCCAGAAAAAACAGTATGTTGACTTCTTCATCGTACATAAGATAGACCGTTTCGCACGCAATCAGGGAGATCACGCTGTGACTCAGGAGTTTCTACGTCGTAGCGGTACCAGACTACGTTCCGTGACTGAACAAATCGATGAATCGCCGGTGGGACGAGCGATGGAAGGCATGCTTTCTGTCTTTGCTGAGTTCGATAACAACGTCCGCTCGACTCGAAGCAAGAGCGGTATGGAAGAACGTGTACGAGCCGGTATATGGACGTGGGCGGCTCCCATTGGCTATAAGCGCCTCGTACAGGGCGGCAACCTCGTTACAGACGACGATACCGCTCCGTATATCCGTCTAGCATTCGATGAGTGGGCGAAAGGTACTCATAGCTTTAAATCGCTCGCAGACTTCTTGTATGAGCGCGGTTTTAGAACAAGGAGCGGGACGAGGGCATACCCACAGCTGATTGAGAAGATGGTTCGTAATCCGCTCTACTGTGGCATTATTCGCGCATTTGGCACTGAAGTTAAAGGAGCCTTTGTGCCCCTTATCGAAGAAGAGTTGTTCTTGAGGTGTCAGCCTAGTGTGCGTCGCCGATTCGGCACGGGCGAGCGTGTTACCAATAACCCAGACTTCCCACTACGACGTTTCGCCGTGTGCCCAGATTGTGACAAGTCGCTCACCGGCAGCTTTTCGACGGGGCGCAAGCACGTACGGTATCCGTATTACCATCATCAGAAACAGGGTTGCTCGCGGGCAGCCTTCCATTCAAAAGAGAATTTGGAACAGACATTCGTAGAATATCTAGGTAAAGTTAGCCCGAAGCACAAGAAATACGAAAAGGTATTTAAAGCGGTTGTGATGGACGTATGGCAATCGAACTACAAAAAACTTGACGCTGAAAACGCGCGGGTCCGAAAAGAAATTGAAGTGCTGGAAGGAGAGCGTCAGCGTGTTTTCGACCTTCATCGCGCCAAGACCTATTCTGATCAGGAGTTTATGGACCAGAAAGATTACATAAATCGACAGGTTCAGCAAAAGAAGTTGCTACTAGAGGAGAAGCGCATCGAGGAACTCAATATGGAAGATGCGTTGAACTATTGTTTTGACTTCGTGCGAGACAGTGGAAAGACATGGACAGAGCTTGAGAAAATGCCGGCATATCGTGCACGGTTCCAAAAGCTCATTTTTCCTCAGAAAACCACTTTTGATGGGAAAAAATTTGGAACCAAGAAAATGTCCCTTGTTTACGAGCTAAATGAGGCGGTTGGTGCCGATTCTTCTAAACTGGTGACCCCACGGGGAATCGAACCCCGATTTACGCCGTGAAAGGGCGCTGTCCTAACCGTTAGACGATAGGGCCATATACAAAACTTAGCATTTTAATGCCGAAATGCTAGGATGACTGGCACAAGGAGAGGTGGCAGAGTGGTCGAATGCACTGGTTTCGAAAACCAGCAGGGGTGAAAGCTCCTCGTGGGTTCAAATCCCACCCTCTCCGCATTCGGCGCGTTGCTCTATATTATTTTCTACAAAACTTATATTGTTTTGGATGCTACTAACCTGCTTCTTTCATTTATTTTTCCATGATCAACGGACTTATGGATATAATTGCATTGACGGATAGGTGACTTACTAAAAATCAAATTAGCTAACAGAGAGTTCCACCTTGATTCCTGTTCAGGAGGCTTGGGTACAAATTTCAAAAACTCACAGCCGAATGATTTATTCACAATTTCGGAATAGAATATTAGCGAACAAAGGCGCCCGTGTTCCCTTGGGAACACGGGCGCCTTTGTTCTTCTTTGGTGAAAAGTTTAGTAACCGCCACGACCGTAACCGCCACGATCACCGCCACCAAAACCGCCTTCACGGCGCGGTGGACGATCACCCTGCGGGCGGGCGAAGGAGACAGAAAGCGTACGCCCATCCATCTCCTTACCATCCCAGCGATCAATAGCCGCTTGAGCCTCCGCTTCGGAGGACATTTCGACGAAGCCGAAGCCGCGCGAGCGACCCGTCATACGATCACTAATAATGCTCGTTGATACGACATTTCCGGCCTCACCGAAAGCCTTCTTAAGATCGTCTTCTGTCGAGCGATAGGGAATACCACCCACATAGAGCTTATTTCCCTGAACTGATGCTGTTGACTGCGTGTTGTCCATGTATTGGATCTAACCATTAACCTCGCCGAAACTGAACACTTGCGGCCGTTTAAGACCGAGCGAAGCTCGAATACTCTGCGAGTGCAGAATAGTATGCCAGAAATACGCAAAGAGCGCAACGCGTGGTGGGGATAATCATTACCTACAAAATTAGCGCGTTCCTGAAAGAAAGGCGGGGAAGAATAATCCTATCATGCCGAACGCGAGGAGAAGCACTATAATGATAGCCAGTACGCGTTTCATTTTATGAATTAAACCATTTTGGTAATCATATCTCTATTAATATCCGCAAAGGTACCACCAACTTTCTTGCCGGGATTAAATATATTGAGCGGATCAAAGATTTCTTTTGTTCTTGCAAAAAGGGCGATCATCTCTGCGCCAAAGAGCATCGGGAGGTACGGCGTACGAATGATACCATCGTTGTGTTCACCAGTGGTTGTACCACCCTCGTTAATCACGAGTTCATAAACTTTTGGCGCGAGTTCAAAAATGACGTTTCTATTTTCTTCTTTTGAGAGGTCCATGAGCGGGATGATATGGAAATTACCATTACCGATATGGCCCGCTATAGTGTATATAAAGTGCGATTTATATTCTTCAAGGAGGGCATTCAACCTCGGTAAGAATTCTGGATAGCTCGCAGGTGGAACTACGAAATCATCGATGAACGGAGAGGCATAGTAACCATGAAGGCTCTTGCGCAAAAGCGCGAAACTTTCTCGTCGTACAATCCAATATTTCTCTGACTCCTTCTCATTTTTCTCAATTTTTGTTTCGAGGTGCAGATCAGCAAGTGCCGACTGCGCCATCAAGGCTTTTCGATCAGCTTCTTCGATCGTGTCCTCAGCGAATTCAGCCATAAGAATTAACTTAGGGACACCACCAATTAGTACTTCCTGAATTTCCGGCAGGAACTCTATACCAAGATGAATAGCTTTCGCGAGCCCCATTTGTTTCAGAATATCAAAGAGAAAACGAGTCGCGAAAGTGAATGTTTTATCATCATAACTTTCGAATGACTCAGGATTCTGTAAGAGAACGCGCCGTACGATCTCTGGAAGGTTAGTGAGATTGGAGAGAAAAATAACGAGCATTGCGCGGTGTTCTTTCGGCTTAACGAGAGCGAGCCTCGCTTTTGTCCAAAGCGCGAGTGTACCTTGTGAACCGCAAATGAGTTTCGCGAGATTGGTTGCTCCTGTGCGTTCATCGCGGATGCTCCAGAGTGCATAACCGGCTGAATTCTTCGAAACCTTCGGACGATGAGTCTCGATGAGTCCCGCATTTTCGGTGAGGAGCCTGTCCATTTCACGATAAATATTACCCTCAAGCGTTTTTAGTTTTTTCTTATCGTTAACTTCTTCCGGTGTAAGTGTCTTAAAGGTCGCTTGAGACCCATCGGAGAGTACCACCTCGAGTTCTTCAATGTACTTTTCGGTTTTCCCGTATTTGAGCGTGCGTTCCCCGCCAGAATTGTTTGCGACGATGCCACCAAGAGCGGCTATTTCACGACTAGCGGGATAAGAGGGGAGAATGAGATTTTTTGCGAGGGTCGCTTTTTCAAAATCACGATAATAAACGCCTGGCTCAGTGATTGCATAATCACTGCCGACCTCGAGTACGTGGTTCATGTGTTCCGTGAAAGACACAACGACTCCAGTGGTAAGGGGACCACCGGACATGTCAGTTCCTGCCGCACGTGCCGCAAGCGATATATCCATGCCTATTTCGCGGGCACGGGATATTTCTTTCACTATTGCACTGACATCTGCTATGTCTTTTGGATACGTAACTAGTTCTGGCATCCGTGTAAAAAGGCTTGTATCACGACTTACGGTTTTTCGCGTTGCTGCGTCATCTGTAACTTCACCCCGTATCCCCCTTTTAAGAGTCTCCTTCAGAGAGATAATATTCATTACTCTCAGTATACTCGATATTTGTTCTCATGTATCACCCACCCTACAGGTTCTTCGTGTTGATAAAGGAAGTATTCGTACCAATCTGATACAGTATTCTGATGACTCAAAGCGAAGCGCTCTCAATTTTAAAGACCGGTGCGAATGTTTTCCTTACCGGCGAACCAGGGAGCGGTAAGACCCATACGATAAACGAGTTTATTAAGTGGCTCCGCACTTCGGGAATTGAGCCTTCGGTAACGGCAGCGACTGGTATTGCGGCGACGCACATCTCGGGTATGACACTTCATTCTTGGAGCGGTATCGGTGTCAGCGAGTTCCTAACGAAAAATGATGTAGACCGCATCGCAAGTAAGGAACATATTGCACGACGCCTGGGGAAAGCGAACGTACTTATCATCGAGGAGATTTCAATGCTTTCGGCTGCGACGTTTGAGATGGTGGATGTTATTTGTCGTGAGGTACGTCGTACCGATGCGCCTTTCGGCGGTCTTACGATTATTCTCGTCGGTGATTTTTTTCAACTTCCACCCGTTTCTCGAAATCGAGATGTCAAGTTTGCCTACGACTCGAGGATTTGGAATGATCTGCATCTTATAACTTGCTACTTAACCGAACAGCATCGGCAAGTCGATGCAACATTTTTCAATGTGCTTTCTGCGATACGCTCGGGGGAAGTTGGGGAGTCGCATCAGCAAGAATTGATGAAGCGCCATGTAGATTTAGTTGAGTCTCCATCGAACGCGCCAAAGCTCTTTTCACATAACGCCGATGTTGACCGTATCAACGCGGAGGAACTTAAAAAACTTTCAGGCACGATAAGGAAGTTTCGTATGAGTTCGAAGGGAAAGGATTTACTAGTTGAAGGACTCAAACGTGGATGTCTCTCACCCGAAACACTCGAGTTGAAGGAGGGAGCTACAGTTATGTTTACCAAGAACTCGCCACAAGGAAAATTTGTTAATGGCACGCTTGGCGTTGTAAGCGGTTGGGATGCGAGTGGTCAGCCGATCGTCAATACCAAAAACGGATTGAGCATAGCCGTTGAACCTATGGAGTGGCAACTTGAGGAACAGGGTAAGGTGCGTGCGAGTGTATCTCAGATACCATTGCGACTCGCATATGCTATGACAGTGCATAAGAGTCAAGGAATGAGTATGGACGCGGCAGTTATCGACCTGTCAAAAGCATTTGAGTATGGTCAAGGATATGTTGCGCTTTCGCGTATACGAAGACTCAGCGGATTGTATCTTACAGGCCTCAATGAGCGTGCGCTTCAAGTGCACCCAGAGATTCTGGAGAAGGATAAGGATTTTCGAATCGCAAGTGCTGTGGTACAAGAGACATTCGCAACAATGCCCGTTATTGAAGTGGTGGCGATGCAGAAAAAATTTGTAAAAACCATTGGAGGAACATGGACAGATAAACCATCTCCTCGAAAAATCCAGGATAAAAAATATGTTTCCGATTTGCCGGGGAGACTGGCGGAAACACTTCAAGCCGTACGGGACGCAAAAAATTTGCAAAGTGCAGCTAAAATACGTGCGCTAGCCATATCGACCGTCGTGAAGCATCTGGAAGAGCTTGCCGATATAGGGAAATTAACGCGCACCGATTTCGCACACCTTGTGCCGGTTGAGGTAACTAGCGAAATTTATGAGGTGTTTGCAATAAACAATGACGAGCGCCTCTCACCGATTTTTCATGCGTTCAACGGTCGACATTCATTTGAGACAATTCGCCTGGTTCGTCTTATGAGGCGAGAATTCGTTCAATGACGTGAGCGGTTTCTGCTGGTCCATCAACCTGTTCTGTGGTAATTCCAGTCTCTTTAACAATCTCATCATTGCCACCCGGGAAAAGGGCATCACCGACGTAAAGCATCAAAGAAATTGGCAGATGGGCGATGCGAGAAAGTTGACGTACTCCGTAGGCTTTTGTTATACCCTCGCGAGTAATGTCGATGGAATTTGTCGCATTAATACGAACCGAAAAGCCTGGAAGCCGTGCAAGGAGCGCCATTTGGAGTGGCATCCGTTTCTTTCGATCAGGATCCCACATCCTTTTCATGTCAATAGGAGCTTCTTGGCCGAGCGCTGACCACGTTATTTGCGTTTCACGATCTTCCGTTTGTTCACCCCAAAGTTGTGGTGGTGGTTGGTCGAGGCCAGTCTCGTTGAGCGATTCCGAGAGCGCCTTGAATATCCGTAATTTTTCTTCAGGCGTAAGGGGATTATTGTAAAGGAAACGCCATTGACTATCTTGCCACGTATAACACTGTGCTCCACTTGTAGGGAAAAGATAGAGATTTTTAAAATTTGCGTCTCTAGGCATGCCGCCGAGCAGTTGTTTTTTAAATTGCGTGTAGGAACCACCAGACATGATAGCAACTGGTATACGTAGAAGTAGACGTCCAAGTAGGATCCCCATGTCTAGTGAAAGATCCGATTTGCTTTCGGTGAGAGTTCCATCGAGATCAAAAATGATTAATTTTGGCATGCGTGTTATGTGAGAGCGTCCAATATATGCGCAAGCGAAGCGGTTGCTACGCCAATTACCTTATCGGCTGCGCCATAATAGAGGAATACGGAATCGTCGCGTATGACGATGCCGCAGGAAAAGACGACATTCGAGACCTCGCCTTCCTTTTCATATTTTTCTAACGGCTCGAAAACGGGATCAGCGGTGCGTGCGAGAACCGTGACTCCAGAGGAGTCGAGGAGCGCTGCGCCAAGACGATATGTTGCGTGGCGCGAGACGCCGTGGTAGATCATCAGCCAATTAGCGCCGACTTTTATCGGAGGTGCGGCGCTTCCAACCTTCACCTCATCCCACATGCCGTGTCGCGGCGCCATAATTTCGATACAACGGTTCGCACGTTTTCCTGCGGTGACGTCCTGCAGGAAATCAGCGCAGATCTGATTACTGACTCGGTGGTAAAGGAGATAATTTCCGTCAATTTTTTCAGGCAAAAACGTAAGATCCTTATCATCCACGCCATCGGGCGTTAATAGATACGGCGTACTCCATTTTTCGAACCGCCGTGCGAGGAAATCCTCGACGCTGATAGAAGAAACTGCACCGGAAGGTAAATGCACGCCGTCATATGCGGTATAGGTCATGTGGAGCATGTCGCCGATGCGCACAATGCGCGGATCTTCACAACCCGAATTACCGGTAGGACTTCCACGTTTTGATTCAAAGTCGGCACGTGGCATGTACACGGGCATAGGAAGGCGTTCGTTGATAGTAATACCGTCTTCCGAAATCGCGAGACCGATAGTGGAGGTATTTGCTGCGTCCATCGCACGATAGAGAATGTACACCGAGCCATTGAGGTCGATTGCGGCAGCGTTGAAGACATCTTTGCTCTCAAAACCTCCCCCTTGCGGCGTAAGAATCGGATTCTGTGGTGCGCGTATGAAAGTGCGCGCTGGCTGTTCAGGATCGAGGGCGCGCATGAGATCATGTAGCTTTACATTTGCTTTGGCACAGACGGTATCTGCCGCGCCATACCAGATCTCGAGTCGGCCATCGTCACCAATTGTCGCCGAAGTGGGGAAGACGATATTGGGCACGAGGCCATATTGTTCGTAAAATTCTTGTGGCACAAGAATTGATTCAGTACGCGAGATCATTTTTTGAGGATCGTTTCGATCGAGAAGCGCTGCTTCAATTGAAAAGGTGCGTTTTTGCTCATCGTAATAATTTTGGATATACGAATAGATGAGAAGCCATCCTTTTTCGGTTAGTAACGGTGATGCGCCAACTTCAACATGGTCACCGTCACCTCGACACATTTTAGAAAGCGCATGATCGGCGAGGTGGTCGTGCCACTCACGCCAGTATTCTGGGTTGAAGAAATCTACAACTTGTTTCGCGCGCGCAAGTGCGATTGTCGGTCGTGGATGATCTTTCGTCCAGTCAGTGTGCGCGGTGAGGAGCATCACGACATCACCATTGATACGTTCTGGGAAAAGTGTTGCAGCTTTCGCATTGAATGGTGTGACGAGGTGTCGTTCGGTGAAATTGTCTGGCGCATCACCAATTGCAAGTGCGACTTTTATATTGTTAGGGCCAAAAGGGTAACCGCCGAGCGCAGTGTAGAAGCAATACCACCGGCCTTCAAAGAAAGACACGCGCGGATCCTCACATCCGAACAAATCCCAAGATTCTTGCGGCGCAATGACCTGCTGCCGCGAATGAAAATGGATACCATCTTCGGCAAAGGCCGTACCGATAGTCGAGAGTCCCACAGTTTGCATTTGAAGCATATCTGGAGAACCGAGTGCGCGATAGAAGAGATGGACGCCAGACTCGGTACGAACCACCGACGGATTGTAAGTAGCCATTCCCTCCCATGGACGTTCGCGTCGCGGCGCAAGAATAGGGTTATGAGGCTCTCGGCGAATGACAAACATATTCTTAGTGTATCGAACATTTCTTTTTTGGGAAACCGATATAAGTTGGTAATAGATATTCTTTACTTTGTAATATGTCAATGTTGGTTTCGGACATGTTGGGTATGGATTGTTGAGTCTGTCCCGTGAGTAATTTCGAATTTTTTAGTAATGTATCACGCATCTTGTTCGTGGTATTGCTTAGAGAATAATTTGTCCAGAAAAGCGGTAATCTTCTAGATATTCCCCGTACAAAAACTTCGCTCGAAGTTACTTCTCCTAAATACCATTCACTTGTGCCATAAGCCTTTAATCGCTTTAGCCGCGCAATGTCTCTATCGAGTATAAGGGCTTTCCATTGCGATTTCTGAAGTTTCCTAATAATTTTTTTTGCTATAGATTTTGTCGAAATACATTTTTCCACTTTTTGTGCCCATGTACTGTGCCCAGTAACAGATATCCGTTTTACTTCACGAACTCTTGCCTTTCTTAGAATCTTCATAAATTACGCAGTTTGCGTATGGGTCATCGTCGCGAGCGAGGGTTGATTGCCCGTCATGAGTGCGTCGAGGAAGTCGACAAGCGAGGCGGTTGCGACGCAGACGACCTTGTCCGCACCACCGTAATAGACGAATAGTGTGCCGTTGCGGACAACCGCACCGCAGGCGTAAACCACGCCAGGCTTGCCGTGATTTTCATACGGCTCATCAGGGGAGAGAACAGGTGCCGCAGAGCGGTAGAGCACGGTCGTTGGTTCAACAAGATCAAGTAGCATCGCGCCAAGACGATATCCAACGGTGTCACGTTCGCCGAACGCATGATAGAAGAGTAGCCATCCGCGTTCAGTTTTTAAGGGTGGCGGGCCTGGGCTTCGAATGAAGCTGTCCCAGGTGTTTTCTCGCGCGGGCAGGTCGATGCGTGGCCCGATCCAGCTCTTAACATAAGGTTCCTCAATACCGATGTCTTCTATCGAATCACGATACGCAATTTCTATTTTCGGTGCGATGCTGTGGAGAATGGCGAACCGATCGCCAATTTTTTCTGGGAAAAGTACCCAATTTTTTTGACGCTCTCCCGGTCGCGAGAGGATATACGGTCCTTCCCATCGATCAAAGCGCTGCGCCACGAAATCGTTTTCCAGAATGGAGATCGCAGCGACGCGAATGAAGTCCCATCCATCGAACATGTTAAAGGTGACATAAACGCGTCCATCGATAAGAACCATGCGCGGATCTTCGCAGCCGCCCCAGCTACCGCCTGAGGGGTACATCACCGGTGAATAATATCGTTGATTTAACGGGAGCTTATGAGGATTCCGTGCCACATATGCGGGGTAGGGAAGCGGTTTATTAAAAGTGATGCCATCCATACTGTTCGCATAGCCTAATCGTGAGATTCCGTCCATACCAATGGCACGGTAAAGGAGATGCGTCTGTCCTTCAATGAGTGCTGCCGCTGGATTCAGCACCGCTTCTGCGGTCCACAAGGTAGTTCCAGGTTTGATAATTGGATTGAGTTCAGATTTTCTGAGAAGAAGGCGTTTGAGGTGTAGGATCGTTATGAGTTTCCCCCGGATAGGTTTCGAAAAGAATGCGCCAAGAATTGCTCCGATGACAAAGAAAGAAAAGAGCAGCGCAATTATATTTATCAAAAAAAGTAAATTCATGTACAAGTTACTTCTTCACCATAACATTTCAAGGCATCTACAGTTGTGTTATACCCACTTTTTCGGTCTTTCTTTCCATAAAAGTGTCTATGAGATGTATCATCATCTTTATGAAGATCTCAGTACTTTATTTGCGTACTATCGTGTTTGGTATCACCGACAGTCTTGTTTCAACTGTGGGTCTTCTCGTGGGTATTGATGTCGCTGGTGTGTCGCATTCGACGATTGTGCTCACAGGCATCGTTTATGGCTTCGTTGAAGCATTCTCAATGGCGGTAGGAAATTTCCTTTCAGAGGAGTCAGCGGAAGAATACACAAACAAAGCTGACGTTGCTGATGGTCCACCCATATTTGCAGCAGGCGTCATGTTTCTCTCTTTTGTACTCGCTGCCTTTATTCCACTTGTACCGTATATCGTGTTCACGACTGGGGTTGCTCTTGTTGTTTCGATCGTTACCTCTATTCTCACGCTTTTTATTATGGGAATGATAAGCGCCAAGTTTTCCCATTTACCGCTTTTATGGCGCGGTGCGCGAATGGCACTTCTTGGCAGTGCGGCAATTGCCCTGGGTATAGTCATTGGTTTAATTATTCCGGCGCGTTAAAGATAAAGTCGTATTGATGAGGATTACGGAGTATGTGTTGTTTGTGCGCTAAAAAACTCACGATGCGCCCATGTGGGCGCATCGTGAGTTTTTTAGCATAGCAAGATTAAATCTTACTAACGCCAGTGGCATTCGGGCCCTTCGGGCTATCGCCAATAGTGAATGAGACTTTGTCCCCCTCTTGAAGTTCTTCAAATGTGATGTTCTGAAGTTCGTTAGAGTGAAAGAAGAGGTCCTTAGAACCTTCTGGTGCTCCGTCAACTTTTATGAAGCCGAAGCCTTTCTCATTCTTCTTAATTACTGTACCGTTTTGCATACCGTAGACAGATAGTTTAGTTTGGCTAAAATATCAAATCAGTAGCCGAAGTAGAAGCTCGATCCCACTTCTCTGGATCCAGCGCTGGTTGATGTGTGCAATAATAACAGATACGAAACATTTCATCAACGCGTATACGCTAATCTGTTATACGCTTCGTTTATTTACTAAACCCATGGAAACCAAGAAAGACACTTTTTCACTCAGGAATTTATTTGGACGTGAGCGAGCGTATTCGCTTATAATAGGACTTTTTTTGCTTAGCGTTGCCTTCATTCTAGAGCACTTCGCTGATATGTATGAACTTGTGTATTCAATGCGGCCAACCACCACCCACGTAGGCGATCTTCTTCTCGACAATCTCCCAGTTATTAACTTGAACATAATTATCATCGAAGGCGCACTTCTGTGCATTGTTTTCGGAGCAGTATTCGTGTTATTGAATCCGCGCTACGTCCTTTTTACGCTTAAATCGCTCGCACTTATAATTGCGACTCGAGCGTTTTTTTGTTTCCCTCACACACGTTGGTATTTATCCAGGCAACGTAAACCCTGGTTCTGGATTTCTTGATGGCATCTACTCCTATCTCAATCTCCAGACAGGATTTTTCTTCTCAGGACATACGGCTTTGCCGTTTCTTATGGCGCTTATTTTCTGGAGAAAATTTTATACACGCATCGTGTTCTTTTTGTTGTCATTTATTTTTGGCGTCTCAGTACTGTTGGCGCATGTTCATTATTCAATAGACGTATTCGCGGCTCCTTTCATGGCGTATGGCATCTTTAATATTGCTCGTCATCTCTTCCCACGAGATTACGAGCTTATCGAAACTGAACCTCTCCATAATAGGAAACACGCGTAACGTTGCGTTTCTACACCTTGGCGATATAATTTGCTTCGGATAGCTTGAAGTTGCTATCAGGGAATTCCCTAAGTCATAAAACAAGGAGTCAAATTTATGCGTCGTGTCATGAATAATGTAGGTGATGATGAAAAAGAGGAAGGGCGCATTATTGTAGACACTGTTCCCGAGATGAGGAGCCCTCGGATGGTACACGCGTATGATCAATACGCTCTTGATTCCTACTTCATGTCAGGAATGAGTTCGGTAGAAGAGCTCGCATGCAGTTTCAAATGGTCCGGGAAAAAATAGGCGTAACAAAATAAAGACAAATCTTATTAAAAGAGCGTCCATTCATGGCGCTCTTTTTATAATAAATTCGCACACGTTTTGTGTGAATATTTTAAGTCACTACCACCGACCAAGAGATAATATGTTTCGTCTTTTAAACCAAGCATCGATGCTGAAGTGTCTCCAACATTTCCCAACCCAGATGGCTATGAAAAGAATCGCATATATAATAGCCGCGCCAATATCAGTGGAACCAGCCATGTACGGCCCCCCGAATCCCTCAGCGGTAGACCAAATGACGAGTGTCATCGCAATACCGCCCATCATCGCGATCTTGGTAAAAAGACCAAAAATAAGACCAACAGCAATAGCAGTTTCAGCGATTGCTACAATAACCCCAAAGAAATGTGGATCGACGGAAACACCATGTATCCAGAGGTTAATCCAGCCTTGCACAAGCGTGGGCTGACCCTGTGCTCCTTGCGTTAAATAATCAATGAAGTTATTAAGGAATGTCGGTTGCCATTTGAAATATGCATCGATAGCCCAAACGCCACCGAAAACAATACGAAGCAGAGCGAATGATTTGTCCTCGTTGCTATTGAGGTCCATATGCTTACATAGAATAATTTCTTTACTTAATTAAGTAAAATGTCTTATCCACATTTATGTAGTAAAAATCTAGGGGAAATCTTTTTTGAAGATGGCAGTAGTAATAGGCGCGTTTAGGGCGCTTAGCGTAAAAAGCCGATCAAGTGACTGTTTCCCACTGTAGAAGTCACCACGAGCGCTTTTATAACCAGCTTTTTTCACAAGTGAAATAATGGTCGGGTTGTATTGGCCGAACGGGTATGCAAATTCGTTAATCGGTACATTAAGTTCCCGCTCAAGTAATAGTTTGCTTCCATCTATCTCATTCCAGAGCGTGGAGGTACTTGTGATGCGTGTTAAAAATGGATGTGAACGCGTGTGATCACCAATCGTCATGCCGCTAGCCACAAGCTCGCGCAAATTATCCCATGTGAGGCCTCCACGATAACCAACTTCATTTGTGAATACGAAAAATGTTGCTGGATAGTGGTATTTTTCAAGAATTGGGAAAGCGTAAGTAAATTGATCGCTCCATCCGTCGTCAAAGGAGAGAATAACTGGCTTGTGTGGAAGCGGTGTGCCACTCATGAAGTACGCTTCAAGATTATTAAATCGTACAACATGATATCCAGCCTTCTCGAGGTAGTCCATTTCAGTATTGAAAATTTCGGGCGTGACCGCAATAGCACGTACAGCCGCGTTATCGCTTGGGTAACTTGGGCGAACGATATGATACACAAGAATAGGTAGCCATATTCCTCTGGATGAGGAGTTAGTTAAAAATGATTGTGGAGTTGATGTAGTGATTCGCGCATAAAAAGTAGAATCTTCTGTGGGGATATCTGGCAAGAGCGTGGGCGATTTTGGGAAATGTTGCAGAAAAAGAAATAACCCACCCATTGCAATAATAAATGCGATAACAGCAAGTATTGGAGGAAGACGATATTGCATTAGGGTTCATATTACAGCACCCCAAACAAGAGCAGATTCAGTCATAAGTGCTTGATGGAGTCAATGTCACTAATGCCGAGCACTCTTTTAGTTGAATCTAGCCAGGAGAGCCCTCAAATGTTTGAAATATTTTTTGGAGCTTGTCAATTTTTGACATTAATTTGATAATTGTTATCATTTAATTTAGGCATGACTTTATCATGCTATGTTCTCAACCACTAATTATAGGAGAATAGTGTCAATGTCGGAAGTCATCAGTATTACTGAATTCAAAAAAGCACAGATAAAGATCCATAAAATGGGCGTTAATTTCAGGAGATATATCCTGAATATGCCATCAAAAGAGTCTAAGAGGTTGCTCATCTCTCTCGCCATGCAACCAGGCGGTGAGGACGGTAATTTCCTAACAGACGGAAGAGAAAACGTCATGATAATCAGTGGATGGACCGTCATCATTCTCTGGTACGATGATCAGTCAAAGAATAAAGAAGAAGACGATTCGGGCTGGGTGCTCCTTGCCACAGAGAGAAGCTCAGTCGTGTAATCTCCCCCTCCGAATTCCCCGTACTTTATAATAGACGTGGTGGGGATTCGGGGGGTTTCCTTTTATCAAAGAACTTGGACATCGCCACCTTGTGTTTAATTGTGTTACTTCAGAAATAAATGACAAAATGATCGTTACTTCTCCACACAATCTTTCTTCTACCATTTCTTCTCATTGTTGACTTCATAGAAATTTCACACATTAGTCGATCAACGAGTATTTTTGATGCTATCGTATCTGGTAACCCACATTCCGATGATACCTTCACATATCTATCTAAAGAAACTTGGTAAGCAGAACGGATACACCGCCTGGCTGGTGAACGGTGCAGCAGTTCGAAAAGAACTCGATGAGAATTTCGTCGAGTATGATTATCACGGGCATTTTCGTTTTATTCCAGAAAGGGAATTTTGGATCGATGATGAGATGTCGGTAAAAGAATACGGTCTGTATCTCAGACGTCTTCTCAAGGAAACCTCTTTTCTTAAGGAAGGGATGAGCGTAGCGGATGCGGCTCGCCGAGCGGATGCCTTTGAAGAAACATTGCGACAAAATGGAAAGCGCGTACAAAATATCCTTGCTTCTCAAAACCAGGAAGTGTTTCGGCGCACTCTTAAAAAGAAAAAGATTGAAGAATACAGCGGAGTAGTAGCGGTCTGGCTCGTTGATGGTCCACTTGTCAGAAGCGTGTATTTTCTTGGGTACGCTGAGGGAGGGCATGACGTTGTGTACCCTTGGATTCCTCAAAATGAAATATGGCTCGAAGAATCCCTTAAGCCTGAAGAACGTGCTTTTATCGTGTTACACGAATTGCATGAACGATACCTCATGCTTTCAGAGAATATGCCCTATCCGGACGCGCACCGCGGGGCGACCATAATCGAGGATCGTTATCGAGAAGATAGGAGAGGTCTTGAGGAACGTATTCGTGAGGAAATAAAAAAGAACAATACAGTATCAATAATACAAACTGCGTAAACACCTTATACAGTACATGTACACCGCAACCGTGAGGATGTATGCTCTGAAATACCGTGGCAAAATTTAAAAATACCGCTGATAGCCCACCTGGTATCCAGCATGGAGAAGATATAGTTGTGAATGGGGTTACCTATAAAAGGCTTCCCATAAAAATGCCTCGGCTAATTCAATTTGGTGAAAACCTTGAAGCCGTCATTAATGAATTTGTAAAATCTCATTATCACGAAGGAGATTGGGTTGTCATTTCGGAAAAAGTCTTTTCTGTATCACAAAATCTCGTCAGGCATATTTCAACAGTTAAAATTGGATGGCTCGCTCGGTTTATCACGCTTGGTGTTAAGAAACACAAAAACATGACGGCGTGGTCGCGTCCGGAAAAGATGCAAGTCGCTATTGAGATCGTTGGCGCGCCACGAATCATTCTTGCTGCTGCTGTAGGAAGTATTGGGAAATTGTTTGGCAAGCGCGGGTTATTCTGGACAATAGCTGGTCATCGCATTTCAGAAATTGATGGTTTTATCCCTGAAGACATGTATCCATATACTGAATGGGGAGTTTTGCCACCACCAGCCCCGCAAAGTGATTGCGAGCGAATTGAAAAAGAAACAGGCATTCCTGCAGTAGTCGCGGACGCGAATTACATCGACGTGCAAGTTCTAGGTGTTAGTAAAGGTGTTGGGCTCGACAAGGAAACAGTGCGTCAGATTATTCTCGATAATCCCCTTGGTCAGGGGGATAAGTTAACGCCGTTTGTCCTTGTGCGTAAAGTACTGCACCTATGACGTTTCGATCTTGGGTCAAGCGGCACGTTCCCTGGTGGATACATTATTCTTATCGAAAGATCTATTATGCACCAAAGGATGTCCCCATGGCATTCAGATTCATTTTCCACAATACAAAATCGTCGACGACAGTCTGGGAACGTTTGTGGCTGATTTGGCAGTTTTACGTGATTTCGTATCATGTTGATTGCCCGCATACAGAACACGAATTGATTAATATTACTCGTCACATTTTGGATCTCGACAGTGCAATTCACGGTGTCCTCATCGAGGCGGGTGCATTTCACGGTGGGAGCACTGCTAAATTAAGCCTAGTCGCGAAACTATGTGGGCGCGAGCTTAACGTTTTCGATTCTTTCGAGGGTATGCCGGAGAATGTCGAGGAGCATGGAAAGAGTATTTACGGACGTGAACATCATTTTCCCAAAGGGAGTCATGCTGTTGGACTTGAGGAGGTACGAAATAATGTTGTACGATATGGAGATATTTCTTACGTTCGGTTTCATAAAGGATTTTTTGATGTGACTATGCCGAAATTCAAAAGTCCTGTTGCGGTTGCGTGTATAAATGTCGATCTAGTGCAATCGACTAAAGATTGTTTACGCTTTATTTATCCGCTCATTGTTTCTGGCGGCTTCATTTTTTCGCAGGACGGACATTTCCCGTGGATCATAAAGCTTCTTCGCGATGAGCGTTTTTGGAACGATGAGATGCATGTCAGAAAGCCTGTTATGCACGGTCTCGGCACATCGAAATTTGTAAAGATTATGCCGTCAAATCATTAACGTGGTGTTACTACAAACCGTGTATAGAGATATAATGATAACGAAGAATAATCCATGAGACATTTTAATGAATTAGAAAAAAGTAATATGCGGGAACGGCTTCTTGACATCCTAGATCACGGGTTACCACCACTTATTGAATTACCGGTACCAGACACGATAGAAATGGAATCTTGGTTTCAAAAATCAAAAATCAAAGAAATTCTATCGGTATATGCTTTCGAGGGCGGTAAAATTAGGGCAGCAAATGGGAAATTACCGGCGGTACTCAAAACGTGGCTCATAGAAGAAAAGGAGGGGAAATTTGATAATCGGCCCATCGTCATTGGTCCGACATCGGGGAATTGGGGTATGATTTCTGGTCTCGTCGCTCCACTTTTTAATGTGGC
>JAJXVZ010000006.1 GCA_021781865.1 bacterium
TTATCGGTGACCGGAAAGGTCGCGTTGGAGTAGGTTTAGGGAAGGGCGTTGATACCGCTCTTGCTATAGATAAAGCGATGCGTGACGCAAAGAAACATCTTTTTACGGTTCCACGCACATCCTCAGGCTCGATCCCACATCAGGTTTTAGCGAAATACGCGTCTTCGACGGTTGAGATTATTCCCTCTGAAGGTCGTGGACTCGTTGCTGGGTCGGCGGTACGTACAGTGCTCGATCTCGCTGGCGTAACGGACGTTGTAACAAAAATTCATACACGCTCTAAGAATAAGCTCACTATTGCGCGCGCAACTGTTGTTGCCTTGAAAAAGCTTCGTGCAAAATAATCTCTATACATAAATATATATGCAACTTCATACACTTTCTCCACACAAAAGAAATAAAAAAAATCCACCCGTTGGACGAGGTGGTAAACGTGGCAAAACGAGCGGACGAGGTGGCAAGGGACAAACTGCGCGTGCTGGACACAAGATTCGTCCAGAAGCTCGCGATTTCATAAAGAAAGTCCCCAAGCGTCGGGGTTACGGGAAAAATCGTGCACGTACGGTTCGGACGAATCGAATACCGACTTCTGTTGTGAATGTTTCTGTTCTTGAAGCTGCCTACGAAACTGGTGAAACGGTCTCACCTAAGACTCTTCTTGCGAAGGGGCTTGTTCGCCGCGCAAAAGGGCGTACACCAATCGTTAAAATTCTCGGCACTGGTATTCTCACAAAGGCTCTCATTATTGAGGGATGCGATGTATCTACTGCTGCACGTACCGTACTTCTTGCCGCTCTCGGTACCATCCATGCTTAATTCTTTTATTCGTAAACTCAAGCTTTCTTTTGGTGATCACGAGATCCGTTTTCGTATATTTTTTCTTATTGGCGCACTCGCACTTTTCCGTTTGCTCGCGGCGATTCCGATTCCAGGTGTCAACCGTACTGCACTCGCTTCTTTTTTCGCAAACAACCAATTTTTTGGTCTTTTGAACATATTCTCAGGAGGCGGTCTTTCCCAGCTCTCAATCGTGATGCTCGGCGTCGGGCCCTACATCACCGCTTCAATAATTATGCAGCTTGGTACCATGGTGTTTCCACAAGTAAAGCAAGCATATTTTGAGGAAGGTGAGGCCGGTCGCGCTAAATTTATCGAATGGAGTCGTCTTCTTACCATACCAATTGCCGTTCTGCAGGCCGTTGGTTTCCTATTTCTGCTTGAAGGTCAAAATGTGATAAGTCACCTTGGCTCTGTAGCACTTATCGCGAATATCGCACTTGTTACCGCAGGATCCTTGCTTCTCATGTGGCTCGGTGAACTTGTGACCGAGTTCGGTATCGGCAACGGCGTATCGCTTATAATTCTCGCGGGTATCCTTGCACGAGTACCTTCCGGCATTTCAGAAACGCTTTTTGCCTCAACTGCGGCAAACATTCCAGCATATCTCGCATTTATACTGCTCGCGCTTGCAATGATTTATGCGGTCGTGGTTGTCTCTGATGCCGAGCGTTCGATACCAATTGCATATGCGCGAGCAGTACGCGGCGCGGCACTTTCACAAGGTGCGGCGACTTATCTGCCGATCCGGCTCCTGCAAGCAGGTGTGATACCTATCATTTTTGCATTGTCGCTCTTGCTTTTGCCGCAGATGGCGCTCTCAATGCTTGGAGCGTTACATATCTCATTCGCGACAAGCGCTGCACTGTGGTACACCGCGTTTCTTTCAAATCCATGGAAGTACGGCACAATCTATTTCCTGCTCGTGGTGTTATTTACCTATTTTTATACTGCAGTGACGTTTGAACCGAAGCGCGTTGCAGAAAATCTTCAGAAGACTGGTGCATTTGTCCCCGGTGTGCGCCCAGGCCGTGAAACTGAAGAATATATAGGCAAAGTGGTGAATCGCGTTACTCTTCCCGGAGCCTGTTTCCTCGGTCTTCTTGCTGTAGCACCTTCGATTATACAAGGCCTCACCGGTATAACGACACTTGTCTTAGGTGGCACTGCGCTCCTTATTGCAGTTCAGGTTGCGCTCGACCTCGCGCAGAAAATTGATGCCCAAGTCTCACTTCGTGAATATTAGAGTCAAATCAAAAACCGTTCTTAATTCACATACCTCAACTTTTAAAATACTTATAAACGGTACAGCATCAACAACGGTCACAACGCCGCTTTGACACAGTACTTACCACATTCTATAGAAGAATGCTAAAGTATAATTCGTGGAAACAAAAACGATATTCTTCATTGGAAAACCTGGATGTGGGAAAGGGACTCAGGCAAAGTTTCTTGCGGATAAAACTGGTTGGAAAGTCATGTCAGCTGGTGACACGCTCCGGGCGATGGCGGCGCTCGACACATCTGTCGGGCGGAAGATGAAACACCAGATGGATGCCGGGCTTCTCATGCCATCGTGGCTTCCAACCTATCTTTTTTTGAAAGACATTTTTGCACTTCCCGAGGGCGCAAGCATCATTTTTGACGGATTTAACCGTAAGTTGCACGAAGCAGAACTTATTAAGGAATCTCTCGTATGGCTCGAGCGGCCGTTCTCAGTCATTTATCTGCGCGTGTCCGATAAAGAAATTCATCATCGCCTTGCTCTCCGCAAAGAAATCGAAGATCGTGCCGATGACAATGTAGTTAGCGAACGTTTGAAAGAATATTATGCTCATACCGAGTCGGTTATCAGAATGTTTCGTATGGGTGGCGATATTATCGAGTTGGACGGCTCGCCGTCACCTGAAAAAATCGCTGCCGAAATTAATGCAGCACTCGATATCCAATGATAATTACGAACAATACTGAGCGGGGAAATCTTATCGAAGCGGGGAAGCGTCTCGCAGTCGTACTTCGTGCGCTTAAAGCGAAAGTGGTGCCCAATATCACTGCTGAAGAACTCGACGATCTGGCGGAAGAGCTCATTCGCGCAAAAGGCGACGAGCCGTGCTTCCTTGGCTATACACCTGAAGGTGCCTCACGGCCATATCCCGCAACGCTCTGTGTTTCTATAAATGATGAAGTTGTGCATGGTATCCCGAATGAATCGGTGAAGGTATTGAAGAAGGGTGATATCGTTGGACTCGATCTTGGTCTTACTCATAATGATATCGTCGTCGACAGTGCTATCACCGTGCCGGTAGGTGAAATAGGTCAAGAAGTTTCTTTACTTCTTGACGCAACCGAGCGGGCCCTCGCGAAGGGCATAGCTGCTGCTAATCCTGGGAAACACATCGGTGACATTTCATATGCTATCCAGGAGGAGATTGAACATGCGGGTTTCAAGGTCATAAGAGAGCTTGGCGGGCATGGCGTTGGTAATCTTGTTCATGAGGAGCCCTTCATTCCAAATTTTGGTCGCCCAGGTGAAGGAGAATTGCTTGTCGAGGGTATGGTACTTGCTCTCGAACCTATTTCGACAGCAGGCAAGGCCGCGATCACGCTAGCAGCTGACGGTTACACATTTCGTACAAAAGATGGTTCGCGTTCCGCACATTTCGAGCACACCATCTTGATTGAAAGAAGAGGAGCGCGTATCATAACCCAATAACCGCCGCAGGCGATTTTATTTTTGAAACTATGGCACACCCTAAAACTGAACGAACGCTCGTTATCGTGAAACCGGACGGCATTCAGCGCGCGCTTATTGGCGAGATTATTAGGCGTTACGAACGAACTGGCTTGAAGCTTGTCGCGCTCAAGATGCTTATTCCGACCGAAGCGATGATCGAAGAGCATTATCTTCTTGATCCGAATTGGAAAAAAAGTGTTGGTGAGAAGGCGATTTCAAGTTACGTGAAGAAAGGCGAGAAACCGCCTTCAACTGACCCGATTGAGGTGGCGGACAGCGTCGTCGTGAGCTTGAAGAAGTACATGACAAGCGGGCCAGTCATCGCTATGGTCTGGGAGGGCGGTCACGCGGTTGAGCTTGTACGCAAGATTACCGGCAGCACCGAGCCGCGCAGCGCCAGTATCGGTACTATCCGTGGCGATTTCGTCCTCGATTCTTATCAGATGGCAGATACGGATACTCGTGCGATCCGTAATTTAATCCATGCGTCTGGTACGGTTCCTGAAGCGGAGAAGGAGATTCCGCATTGGTTCAAACCTGAAGAAATCATTAGGTATCATGTGCCGCACGAAGCTACGCTATACGATGTTGATATGAAAGGAATTCTCGAATGACTCAGAAGCTCCATACCGCGAGATTTTTGAATCATGTTACCTCAACTTCTTGTGGAAGTAGGGTATACTAGAAGTTGGAGCCGTTCTTAAAAACGCAACTTGCCTAATTCTTGGGAGCTTTGCATTTAGGCGTGCTTGGCGAATTCCGTAAGGAGATCCGATAGCTGCTATTCGGGCACCCACCTGGCAAGATTAAAGTTGCAATAAGGAATGGCTCCGCGAAAATCCCTCTCTTAAAGGGGGATTTTCGCGGAATGCGCCGTGCTACAGTTCATACATGGCATTAAGACTTAGTTTTGATGGTGGTGCGGGTAAAGTTACCGGTTCCAATTTCTTAATTGAGGGCGATCGTGGGAAAGTCCTTATTGATTGCGGTATCGAACAAGGTGCCGATTTCAGCAGAGCGCACGTTTACGGGCCGTTTCCTTATGACGTGAAGACAATCAATGCGCTCGTTGTTACTCATGCGCACCTTGACCACGTCGGCCGCATCCCGAAACTGGTGAAGGACGGCTTTCGTGGGAAGATTTATATGACGCCGCCGACGTGCGACCTAGCCGAGCTCATTTTGTATGACTCGGTCGGTATTCTTAGTGAAGAAGCCAACACTCACGGCAGAGCTCCTCTTTATGAAAAAGAAGACGTTGATCGCGCCTTCTCGCTCGTCGAGGCGCTCGATTATCATGTTGAAAAAGAGGTTGCCCCAGGACTCTCGGTCTACCTGCGTAACACTGGTCACATTCTCGGCTCGGCGAGTGTGCGGATAAAAGATGAAGCAGGTGTCGCTATTGCGCTCACAGGCGATATTGGCAATTCGCCCTCGCCACTCTTGCCTGATTGGGAACCAGTGAGCGACGCCGACGCAATCGTTATGGAGAGTGTGTATGGCGACAGATTGCATCCTGCACAGCAACGCCGTGTTGAACTTCTTAGGGACACGCTAGCGAAAGCGATAACAAGGGGTGGTACGATTCTCATCCCCGCCTTCTCGCTCGAACGCACACAGCTCATGCTTTATGAGCTCTCGAATTTTTTTGAGGCAGGAGATCTTCCGAAAATTCCAGTCTTTCTCGATTCGCCACTTGCAATACGCGTGACTGAAGTATACGAAAAATGGGGGCTGAAATACTTCAAACCTGCAGCCGAGGATGAGATGAAAAGGGAGGGGAGCATTTTTGAATTTCCGTTTTTGAAACAAACGCGCTCGTACGAGGAATCCATAGCGATAGAAGAAACTCCAAATCCAAAAATGATCATTGCTGGTGCGGGTATGAGCCACGGTGGTCGTATCGGCCACTGGGAGGCACGCTACCTCCCCGATCCAACCACAACACTCTTCATTGTTGGATACCAAGCACCCGGGACGCCCGGGCGGCGCATGATGGAAGGCGCATCGAGCGTGCGACTCGTGAACAGCGAGATAAAAATAAAAGCAAAGGTTGAAAAACTCGAAGGCTGGTCGGCGCATGCCGATCGCGATGAACTTTTGAAGTTCGCGGAAGCGTCGCTTACGGATAAGCGCGTCAAAACGATATTCACAGCCCTAGGCGAACCCTTAGCCGAGCGGTTCCTCGCACAGCGCATTCATGACTATCTCGGTGCTCGCGCTATTGTTCCTGAGGTAGATCAGACATGGGAAATCACGAAAGACTCTGCGAAGAGAGTCTAGTGACACACTACTTATGCAAGGCCACTCCATCCATTTCGAACGCTACGTTTAGCCAAACAGCTAAAGCTAGAAATAAACACGATCTATAAGATCGTGTTGCATATGCTTATCCGCAAGACGATTGAAATAATTTGGATGTTTTTCAATTATTTAAACGATCTTTTTTGCGATACGGGAAAAAATCTCAGGGTGCTCAGAAGCGAATTGTGCAAGGACTTTACGATCGAGTTGGAACCCATTTTTTTTCAGCTTCGCAATGAATGTACTGTAAGAAGCATGGCCATTTGCACGGACGGCGGCATTCAGGCGAACAATCCAGAGCTGACGAAAATCTGTTTTCTTATCACGGCGATGTGCAAACGCATATCGACCTGCACGCATAAGCGCCTCGTGCGCATAACGCTCCTTTTTAGAACGAATGCCACGATATCCTTTGGCTCTCTCGAGGACATTCTTACGACGCTTTTGCGCCATGATTCCACCCTTGACTCTTGTCATAAAATAATTTTAAAGTTAGTTAATTAGGAACCTGGAAGAAAACGGCGACGAACTCTTGCGGTCAAGTTTATCGTGATGGGACGGCGCTTCTGTGAACGTTCAGAGCCGCTCTGTTTCGCATTAAAATGATTTTGTCCAGGCCTGCGCACTACAAGTTTCCCCTGGCGTGTGACACGAATTCGTTTTGAATATGATTTATTGGTTTTCATTTTTTTGTTTCAATTCCTTATTTCGTTTTTGTTGTGTCGCAAGGTCACGTTCTATAACGCCAGCGAATCCCTTTATGCTCTTCGTTATAGGTTCAGCCATCTTATAGGCATAAGGAACACGCAAGAGAAACTTCTCAAGGCGGGCTTTTAGAAATTCCTCATTCATACCTTTATAGCGACCTTTGAGGAAAAGCTCGGCTCGTACTCGATGACCTTCGGCGAGCCATTCAGCGGCTTTTTTTGCCTTAAGTGCCATATCATTATCACCAGTACCCACCTTAATCTGGATCTCCTTGGTCTCTGATATTTTTACCTTAGCCCTCGTAGCCTTTTCCTTCTTGCTCCGCTCGTATTCAAATTTACCATAATCCATGATCTTCGCAATGGGCGGAACGACCAAGGGCGAAATTTCAATAAGGTCAAGTTCAGCCGTTTTTGCCGCCGCAAGCGCCGCCGCAAGCGGGAGGACTCCAAGATTTTCACCATTCGCACCAATAACACGCAATTCTTGCGCGCGAATCTCCTTATTTATATGAAGTCGGTCGGTAGCCACTGGAAATTTATACAATAATAGCACAAAAAAAGATTGCACGCATGTTTATCTTGAGGAGAGATATTTTGTACCCCAGACATGGTTTTGATTAAGAATCGATAAATTACAGCGAGTTTGTTTTATATAGCATTATCTGTTTGGCAGCCATATAATCACTATGTGGTGGATTAGCGAATAACGAGGAGCATATAATAATGTGACGTTATAGTTATCCACACAGTGCTCCCAGTGTTGATGGCGTACTCTATATCAGTACACATAATTTTATAATCATGAATGTTATAGCAATTTCAGGAAGTTTAAGAAAAGAGTCGCTCAATACTGTGTTACTGCGTGCTTTGCAGCTACTCGCGCCATCAGACATGCAAATCGAAATTGTAGAAATCGGTAATCTTCCTCTCTATAGTCAGGATACCGAAACCGCATTCCCTAAAGAAGTGCGAGCACTCAAAGAAAAAATTGAAGCGGCCGATGGTATTATTATGGCAACACCGGAATATAATCGTTCTATTCCCGGTGTATTGAAGAATGCGATCGACTGGATCAGTCGTCCATATGGAGAAAATTCTTTCGCAGGGAAGCCGACTTTGATTGCAGGTGTCTCACTTGGAAAGATTGGTACTGCTGTTGCACAGAGTCACTTGCGACAAATCATGCTTCATCTTAATGCCGATGTTATCGGCCAGCCGGAACTCTATCTCGGACCGGCACAGGAAATTTTTGACGCAGATGGAAATATCAATAACGAATCTACTAAGGAGTTACTCGTGAAGGCACTCGGGATTCTTTTTGACCGTGCGTCATAATAATGCGACGGAATATAAGCGAATAATAAATTCCAGACCTTTTGATCCACTTTCGTTAGTGGTTAGATTGTGTGCGGATATCCGCATCGATACTCAAGACGCTTTTTTCGCTCGATATGCTGCGAGATTATGCCGGGCAATAAGGAAGAGTGTGAGGAGAAAGACACATGCGATTCCCCAGCGTACGGGGCTGATCCAATGGGACGTAAAATCACCGAACCAATAAGAGGCGGAAAAGAGAAGTGTCGTCCAGATTGACGTTGCGGCAATTGCCGTTACCACAAAGGTTGAGAGTGGTGATCGAAAGAACCCACTTGCTGTATAAGTTGGAAGCCGTAAGCCCGGTATGAATCGAGCCATAAATATAGTAAGTACGTAACGAGTTTCGAGCCAAGCGCGGAAAGGGGCGAGCAAATCATGATCAATATAACGTTTAAGACGAGATGAAGTGCTTGCGAGCCAACCGAGAAGGTAAAAACCAATGTCACCAAATACAATGCCTGCATAGAGTGAGAAAAGAGCGATGGGAACCCCGATACTATGACTAGCCGCGAGCAACCCAACGACAACTGTTGTCGGATCTTCCAGGATGAAGGTGCAGAAGATGATAGCAAGTGAAAGGAGCGCCGTGCTACTAATCGAACCATCAATAAGGTGGAAGAGAAATTGGAACATGCGGATCCTTTATTTTAACAGATTTCCGTAGGGAAACCTGTTTGCGCACAGGTGGAAGACGTGTATTCTAGATAATATGATGAAACGTGCAAGTGTCATAGGTATCCTACTCCTATCCTTTTTTGGGCTTGTGGACTCTATGTATATTACCCAACACGAAGTAAATGGCACGCCGCTTCTATGTAGTAATATCCAAAATTTGAATGGATGCAATGTTGTTGCAACAAGCCCGTATTCACATTTCCTCGGTATACCACTCTCTGAATTCGGAGTTTTATTTTATAGCATCATTTTTGTTCTCGCTGCTCTTGAGATCGTCATCTTTGACAAACTCTTACGACGCATACTTCAAGTCATGTCCTTTATTGGAGTTTTTGCATCACTTTACTTCACCCTTATTCAGATATTTCTCATTCGCGCATTCTGCATATACTGTCTTGCGTCAGCTTTCATCACAATTCTTATTCTCATTCTCGCAAGTTTAATTGAGCCTTTTAAGAAGCAAGGGGACCTCGCATCACCCACTATAGGTACACCGTCTCAGCAGTCTCCGCCACACTTTTCGATGCCGCCTACGGCATAGTAAATCGGCATGTGCCGCACACTCTTCGCTGTACTCATATTTCTCACTTTTCCGATGAGTGTACTTGCGGCGCATCCGCCCGCAACTTTTTCAATTGGACAGTCACTCCTTACGACGACTCCGTCACCAGGGAATGCATATGTCGCTGGTGCTTCTGTAGTACTCGTCGCACCAGTTACTGGAGACTTCTCAGCTGCGGGTGGCTCTATTACCACCGCGGCATCAGTCACGGGTGATGATCTTCTTATTGGTGGCTCGATATACTCACGTGCTCCCGTAGGCGGTAGTTTTAGAGCTGCCGGAGGAAGTATCACCATCGATAAGCCAGTCCAGGGCGATATTGTTGCCTTTGGTTATGCAGTACATGATGCGGGCCGTGCGAGCGGAAGTGTATTCATCGTTGCTGCAAATACTGATTTAACAAATGGCGCCTCAGGTCCAGTCATTATTTATGGCAACAACGTTTTTCTTTCAGGGAATTTCTCAGGTAACGTAAATGTATCTGCAAGTGGTCGTGTCGCATTTGCAGCGGGTACCACAATACAGGGAACCTTCTCATACGAAGCACCTGAACTGGCTAATATACCAAAATCCGTAATGATAGCTGGTGGTATCAAATACACGAACGCTTCGTATCTTCCTGATGTTGGTACATCACGAATTCTTGCGTTAGTGAGTGTAGGATTTTTCGTTTTCGCGCGCATTCTCGGAGCGCTTCTCCTCACAGGTCTCCTTGCAGGTCTTTTCCCGAAGCTTGCGGAAATGGTGGTCGACCGTGTATATACGGGTCGATTACGTGACATGTTACTAGCCACACTTCTTGGTTTTGCGGTATTTGCCGTCACGCCGATCCTATGCATAATGCTTACTTTGACATTTGTGGGTATTGGTCTAGCTTTGCTGCTGTTCATTACATATATATTTCTTGTGTTCCTCGCATTTTTGTATGCTGGAATTCTACTCGGTGGCGCTTTCGCGCGTCGTTACATGCGACGAGAAACGATACTTTGGCAGGATGGCATGCTCGGTATGTTTATACTCTCACTCATTGCGCTTGTGCCAGTGATTGGGCTTCTTGCGGCGTTCATTCTTACTGCTTTTTCAGCAGGTACGCTTTTGCAAATATTTTTCTACTTCGCCTTCCCCCACAAAGAGGTATCACAAATATCATGAGTCGCGTTGGCCGTGCAATGCGAGCAAAGAAAATCGTTTCTTTTTTAAAAAGAACATACCAGGCACCTAAAAGTGAACTCACATATATGACGCCATTCCAGTTCGTCGTTGCAGTTATTCTTTCGGCACAATGTACTGATAAAGCAGTAAATAAACTTACGGCAACGCTCTTTAAAAAGTACACATTACTTAATGATTTTGTGAAAGTAAATCCAATGATTTTTACAAAAGAGATTTCCTCAATTCCATTTTTTCGCAATAAGGCAAGGGCGATTATCGGTGCGGCAAAGGTGATAGAAACACAATACGGTGGAGTTGTGCCACGCACAGAAACTGATCTTATGCAATTACCAGGCGTGGGGTATAAGACAGCGCACGTCATTCTCGGCGAACTCTACGATACTTGGGATGGCATCGCGACTGATACACATGTCAAACGTTTCGCCAAACGCTTTGATCTCACTAGTGCAAATGACCCAACAAAAATTTCGAAAGATCTAGAAGCGCTTATCCCGAAGAAGGATTGGAAATATGTAAATAACGGTCTTGTCCTGTACGGTCGCTATACCTGCCCAGCTCGCCCACACAACTGCAGGGTGCACCCACTCACTAAACTTTGGCCGCCCGCCGCACTTCGTTGGCCGAAGTCGAGATAGTTTTCTGTTTATGGCTAATGACATAACAATCGCAAAATTTAGACCACTGGTGTGGCGTTATTATCGAGAATATGGACGACATGGTCTACCGTGGCGGCGCACTCGTGATCCGTATCGCATACTCATTTCGGAAGTGATGCTACAACAGACGCAAGTCGAACGGGTTATGTCATTCTATATAAAATTTATACAGAAATTTCCTACGCCACGCGAGCTTGCTGACGCGCCACTGTCTGAAGTCCTGAGGGTGTGGCAAGGACTCGGCTACAATCGCCGGGCGAAGATGCTGCAAGCAGCAGCGAGGGATATTCTCACACGGTACAACGGGAGACTCCCTAAGAGTACCATCGAACTAGAATCACTTCCCGGTGTCGGGCCGTACACTGCTCGCGCCGTTGCGGCGTTTGCTTATAACAAAGATGTTGTGGTTATCGAAACGAATATTCGCACCGTTATTTTCCATCACTTTTTTTCAAAACGTTCAGACGTCAAAGACATCGAGGTGTCCGAGGTACTGAAAAAAGTGCTTCCCAAAGGAAGATCACGGGAGTGGCACAGTGCGCTTATGGATTATGGCGCGTATTTGAAACGTTCCGGTATATCGCTTAACGCGCGGAGTGAGAAATACGTGAAGCAGTCGAAATTTTTCGGATCTCTCCGCGAAGCAAGAGGTGCTCTCTTGCGTGAACTGGTCCAGGGAGTCGCTTCGCACGCACGTCTTATGGGATTGCTCAAAGTTTCACGTCGTGCGCAACTGCGCACAGCACTTAGAGCCCTTCTGACAGAAGGACTCGTGAAGAAAGTTGACGGATGCTACGCATTGGCGGATTAAAATCTTTTATCAATAAGGTTACGACTACGCCCATGATGCCAACAAATCCACCCGTGACAGCGAAAAGTATCTGATAATTACCAAACAGAAGAATAAGGCTGCCGATGATTGGTCCGATAGTATCGGCGAGTGGCCAAACACCGCGAAATATATTTACCGAATTTATGTCTCGTTCTGTAACGCGGCGAAAGAAGTGTCCCTCATTCATACTTTCAATAAGTGCGGCACCAATGCGAGAGCTGATAAGAATACAAAGAATGAGGAATATTGGTGAGGTAGAAGTAAGTAGGCTGACCGACGCGAGCGCCATACCTGCAATCAAGAAGCCGGTAATCATAAGCTCCTTATCACCAAGGATTCGATCGGCAATCCATCCAGCAGGGTACTCAATGAGAACGTAGGGAATAAGCATGACCGAGAATGTCCAGCCAAGGTTTGACCATGGGATGCCAAGTACGTTATGAAGATATATAGGAATATACAGTGGCGCCCAGACGTAAAAGAGATAAAGGATTAGATGTCCTAGGGTAACCGCCGCGAGATCACGGTCATGCATGATACAGACAAGTGCATCGCGCATGGTAGAGGTCGCGACAGGCGCACCGTGTGGAAGACGCCGAATTGCGAAGAGGGCAATGAAAGGTACCAGAGCGGCTGCGGCAGCGAGAAATACGCGACCATATGCATCGGAATTCATGAGAAGCACACCTACGAAAAGCGGTGCGACAATTGAAGCGACATTCCATGCGGTGAGGAAAATTGTACGTACTCGTCCGGTGGTACTTTCTTCGGCGACTGTTGCTTCGAGGAGCAGATCGAGTTCATAAGAAAGTAGCGGTTGGATCGAGATGGCCAAAGCTATAAGGATGGAAATCGCGAATGTGCCTGGCGCGATTGCGAGAGCAAGAAGCACAAGCATTTCTGCAACCGCGAATATCAGTGCAAGTTTTTGTGCGCCGTATCTTGCAACAAGTTTCGGTAGGAACGGAAAAGAGATAAGCGCGAAAATTGCACCACCCGCAATGACGAGACCTGTATATGCTGGTGGCATGAAGGATGCCAGATACGAAAGTGGAATGTAGGCGATAAGCGACGAACATAGCGAAAAGAAGAAATTTCCAGTGGAAAGAGTAACTCGTGGGTGCATTGCCCACGAGCATACCATGTGTAGGTTAGGATTGGATACGACTAACCCCACATCTATAGACAAGGGTAGCCGAATGACCCATTCGGCTTGGGTGAGACGAGCCAAAAGCGGTAATCTAGTTTCCAATTTCTCAGAAACACGTAGACCATTGGTATTCCAGCTACGTAATAGCGATATTAATTTTAATTACATCCCGATTAATACCGGGATCACCATTGGCGCCTTGTTGGTTCGTGTGAAGAGAAATCCAGCTATCACATCAGTCAGGTTATTCTTTACATAGTCGAGGTCGATAGGATTCATGTTGTGTGTAGAATCTTCAATAGTCTTTTTGATAAGGACTCGTGCCTCGTTCAGCAGATTCTGTGATTCACGAAGATAGATGAAGCCGCGGCTGATGATATCTGGTGATTTGCGCAGTTTGCCGGTTTTTAGATTTACACTTGCGATGATGACAAACATACCATCCTTCGCGAGTGATTGACGATCACGAATAACGACTTCTTGTATATCACCAATCATGAAACCGTCCACAACAAGCGGTGCCGACGGCACTTTCTGTTTATGCACAAGCACCTCTTTCCCGTCAATGATGTCAATGACGGTTCCGTTATCTGGGATAACGATGTTTGCTTTAGGGAAACCTGCTTGTTCGACCGCTTTCGCATGACAGGTAGTCATTGAACGGTACCCGTACCCTGGCATGAAGAATTTTGCTTTTACCTGTTGGTTGATCCAAACAAGTTCACCCGAATTACCGTGGCCAGTCGAGTGAACATCGCTCGATCGGTAATGAATGATCGTAACATTGTTGCGGTAAAGATTATCCTTAAGTTTTTGCACCGAGATCTCATTACCTGGAATGACAGACGACGAGAGTACAACAGTGTCGCGTTCGTTGAATGTGATGTATTTGTGTTGTTTGGTCGCGATGCGCATCAGCGCAGCGAATTCTTCACCTTGCGCGCCGGTTGCAAGCACAACGATTTTGTTTGGCGGATAATCACCCATTTCTTGGGCGGGAATGATCGTATTTTTGTCGACCGTTAGCAACCCGGCTTTTTGGGCGATCTCAATGTTGTTTTTTATCGAACGGCCTTCAGTGACAATCTTTTTTCCGTATCGTTCGGCGAACTGAATTATATTGATCATTCGTTCAAATTGCGAAGCAAAAGTTCCAATGATGAGACGGCTCTGCACGGTTTTGATAATATCTTCAAGTGTTTGGAGCACGCGTTGCTCCGGAATAGAAAAGCCATCCTTCTCGGCGTTGGTTGAATCTGCAATAAAGAAAAGGTTATTTTCTTTCCCAACCTCGCCCCACGTTTTCTGCTCCCGTTCCGAAGGAATACCGTCAACATGGTCGAGCTTAAGATCACCGGTAACGACAACGTTACCGTAAGGGGTTCGAATTGAAACGCCCATAGAATCGGGAATCGAGTGCGTGACTGGAAAGAACCTCACGCGTGTGTTGCCGATTGTAAGTTCGGAATTGATCTCGATTTCAACAATTGCTGGTTTGGGCACATCTGGATACTCTTCTTGTCGACGTTGAATCATAATGCTGGTCGCACGTCGTGTATAGATAGGCGGATTGCCGAAGCGCGGCAGCGTAAAGGGTATACCGCCGATATGATCAAGGTGACCGTGAGTGATGATGACGCCTTTTACACGCGAGGCGTTTTTCTCAAGGAATTTAGTGTTCGGGAGTGTGTAATCAACACCCGGAGCATCATCTTCAGCTTTAAAGTGAAAGCCGGCATCCATGACAATGATATCGCCGTTCACATCAATAGCTACCATATTACGGCCAACTTCTTCAACGCCACCCAAGGGAACGATACGAACAACATTTTCTGACGGCTGTTCTGGATAATAGTCGGCTGTGCGACTGGGACGCGCGTGTGAGAGTGCAGTTGGTCGGCGCAGGATTCGCTGGATACGCCGTGAGGCGCCGCCAGGACGTGTTCCACTGCCGTGATTTGATGCTTGGCGGTTTCCTCCGCGGTTAAAACGCCGCTGCGTAGTGCGAGTATGCGGTTCTGAACGTGGTGCGGGTGCGGGTGCGGGTGCGGGATTCATAAAGATTGATTAGTTATTCGGGCTTGTAAAATTAATAAAGTTAAAACCCGTACGAAAAAATAGGATTAATGCGCAAAAAATGGCCATACCTCATCAGTTTCCATATACCAAGATGCAACTGTCGCGAAACGATCCGCAGGCGTGATAATCTGTGGAAGTTTGACGCCATGTAAATCCGTCGGCACCGCGTAGATGAAATCTGGTGCATAAATAAATGCCGCCGGGTAATCTGCAGCGATGGTGTCTTCAATTTTCTGCAAATCGGCTGCACGAGTATTCGGATCGATAGAATTTCGTGCACTCTCAAGTAGGGCATCAACATTTTTGTTTGCATACTGTGCGATATTGAGGCCAGGATCATTGCGTTCCTGCGAGTCCCAGAATGCATAAAGGTCCTGACTGCGATCAATGACCATTCCATAAAGCAACGCCCCATATTTACGCGGGCGAATGACGTTTTGAGAAAGGTCACCCGGTTCGTAGAGTTCGATATCGACTGGAATACCAAGTCGTTCCCAATCTACCCTCACACTACTCGCAACACTCCTCATTTCCGGAACATTTGAAGTACGTATTGTGATATGGTCGAGGGTTTGTTTGTCGGCCACGTTTTTCCAGGCACGCAAGGAGCCATCGTAGACCCATCCAGCTGACTCAAGTATCTGTGCCGCATCCGCTGTTGGATTTGTCGATTGGGGAACTGGTACTTGTTTCACATTCCCATCGGGTGGTATAGGTCCCATAAGCGCGGTTGCGTAGCCTCCAAGTACTTTCTTGACGATTTCTGAACGATCAATTGCTAATGAAAGTGCTTTGCGTACTTCGGCATGTGCGTATACTGGTTTTTCATTCGGGTTCCAAAACACGCCGAAGACGCGAGCATATGGAGCCGTAAGCTCATTCGATGACGGAATGTCGTATGCACTTTGAATTGCGCCGCTTTTAAGAGCGCTGATGAGGGCTTCGGTGTTTGGGTAGAAGTTGAGGTGAATACCGTCTAAATATGGGCGACCAAACACGTAATAGGGATTCGCTGCAAGTGACACGCTCTGTATAAGTCCTGAAGAATTGCGCGAAACCCCAATGACCTTGAAGGGTCCGGCACCCACCGGATTCGTTTCTAAGGTAGAGAAAGGAAATTCCTCACTTGAAACACCCTGCCAAAGACGAGACGGAAGGATACCAAGTGTCGTGAGCCCAAGAAAAGGTGCATAGGGCTTCGTAAGTGTGAAACGTACCGTACGTTGGTCAATGGCGGTTACACTCACACCAGACCAGTCTGCGTACTCTGGGCTATTAAGTGCGGTATTTTGTGCTTGCTGCACGGTGAATACCACATCGTTCGCGCTAACAGGAGTACCATCGGAAAACTTTGCATTTTTTCGTAGAGTGAACGTATAGGATTTTCCGTCGGCAGAAATGGTGTAGCTTTCCGCGAGTACTGGGATAAGCGATCCTGAACCGGAAAGACCCATGAGTCCGGCGTAAGTAAGTACGGAAAGATCACGATCAGCATCGCTGATAGCAAGGAGTGGATTTGTAAATTGCGGGTTCCCAATCTCACCTTCAGTTAAGATCCCACCATAAGTTGGTATTTGCACCAAAAGTGACTGTTCAAGCATGTAAAAACTAGAGAGAGAAGCAACACCGACAAGAACTGCAAAAAAGTAAAAAAGAAAGCGATCTCCTGAGGAAAGGGCGCGGATGTGCGCTTCAAAACGTTCAAGCGGCCTTATATTCCGCGGGCGTGTCAATTTTTTCCATGTCCCGTTGCTCATGATCCTCCGAGAAGGAAGTTTGCCATCGCCGCGAGTATAAGAAGTGTCGCGATAACGATCGTTGCATTGAATAGAAACTTTTCAGCGCCCCTGCGCTTGTAAAATGTCGATGCGAAATTGTCGCCTCCGAAAGCTCCACCGAGAGTTGCACCGCGCTGCTGAAGCACGACACCAACGATGAGGAGTATTGAGAGGGTAATTTCCGCGTACGGCAATGCCGATACGAGTGCCTCCATCTGTGCTTCCAGAATAGCATAGGGCAGCGAATAGGTGCAAGGACGCCTCATCTGAATGAGTTTTACTCATGCATCTGACGCCTTCTCTATATGCAATAAGGAGCCTTGCTTGCAAGGCAAGAAAAACCTCTCTATACTTGGGGTACACGTGCCGGGCGCGATTATTTGCTATTTATAAACGACATGACAAAAAAATTTCCACTGACGCCGCTCAGTGATCGTATTGTAGTACAACCCGCTGATAAAGGTGGCGAAAAGAAGCTTCCATCGGGCATCATCATTCCCGAGACGGTAGATAAGGAAAAGCCAATGCAGGGCACGATCGTCGCGGTCGGTCCCGGCAAGTATGAGGACGGGAAACACCTGCCGATGCAAGTGAAGGTAGGTGATACAGTGCTCTTTAGTAAGTATGGCTACGACGAAGTAAAGATTGAAGGGAAAGAATTCTATATTCTCTCGGAATCCAGCATTCTCGGTATTGTGAATTAATAATATTTTACATCATTATGGCGAAACAAATTCTTTTTTCTGAAGATGCGCGTAAGAGTATTGCAAGAGGCATCGCGCATGCTGCACGTACGGTGAAAGTGACCCTTGGCCCAAAGGGGCGTAATGTCGTCATTGAGAAATCCTATGGCGGTCCACGTATCACAAATGACGGTGTCTCTATCGCGAAAGAGATTTCACTGAAAGACCGTTTTGAGAATATGGGCGCGGAAATCGTTAAAGAGGTAGCGACTAAAACCAATGATACTGCCGGTGACGGCACTACGACATCAGTTGTGCTTCTTGAAGCACTTGTCGAGGAGGGCCTTCAGTACATGATGAGAGGCGCGAGCGCAATGATGATCCGAAGCGGAATGGAAAAAGCAAGGGTTGTGGCACTCGCAGAACTTAAAAAAATGGCGAAACGTGTAAGTAGCAAGACAGAGGTGAAACAGGTTGCTTCTATATCAGCAGAATCCGAAGTTTTGGGAAGCATCATTGCAGAGGCAGTGGAAAAAGTTGGCTCTTCTGGCGTCGTAACGGTTGAAGAAAGTCAAGGAATGGAACTTTCTTATGACATTGTCGAAGGGCTACAGATCGACAAGGGTTATGTTTCTGCATATATGGTCACGAATCCAGAACGCATGGAGGCTGAAATGAAAGACGCACTCATACTATTGACTGATAAAAAGATCAGTAACGTACAAGAAATATTGCCACTCCTTGAAAAGGTCGTACAGTCCGGAAAAAAGGATCTCGTCATTATCGCGGATGATGTCGATGGCGATGCGCTCTCAACCTTTATTGTGAACAAATTGCGTGGAACCTTCAACGTGCTCGCAGTAAAGGCGCCCGGTTATGGCGATCGTAAGAAAGACATGCTTGCCGATATCGCGACAGTAGTTGGCGGTCAGGTTATCTCAGATGAGATTGGTATTAAATTCGATAACGCAACACTCTCGATGCTTGGTAAAGCCGCACGTGTGGTTGCCACCAAAGACACGACGACCATTGTTGGCGGTAAGGGTAAAAAGACGGATATTGCGACACGAACTGGACAACTCAAGGCACAGATGGATCTTACCGAATCTAAATTCGATAAGGAGAAACTTGAGGAGCGTATTGCCAAACTTTCAGGCGGTGTTGCGGTAATTTCTGTCGGTGCAGCGACTGAGACCGAGATGAAATATCTTAAGGACAAAATTGATGACGCGGTAAAGGCAACAAAGGCTTCCATTGAAGAAGGCATCGTCGCTGGTGGTGGCACGGCACTTGCGAAGGTTGCGAAAAAACTTGCTGCACATGAGGAGAAAATGAACGCAGATGAGCGAACTGGTTTCAATATCGTCGCACGAGCACTTGAGACTCCGCTTGCACAAATAGCGATTAATGCTGGGAAAGATGATGTGGCTATTATTGTTTCTCAAGTACAATCCGGTAAAGCGAATACTGGCTATGACGCGGTTGCGGATGAGATAGTTGATGATTTGCTCGCTAGAGGTATCGTTGACCCAGTAAAGATGCCACGTATGGCGCTTGAAAATGCGATATCTGCGGCAGCGATTCTTCTTACCACTGAAGCAGCGATTGCTGATATTCCCGAACCCAAAATTCAACAAAATAATGGAGGAGGTATGGGAAGTATGGATGGGATGGGCTATTAAGCAAGGTATGAAAAACGACGTCCGCTTAATACGCGGACGTCGTTTTTCATACCTCGGGTTGCTCGTTGAAACTCACGACCTCCCAACCCTGTGTTTTTGAGAAAAATTTCCACGGATGGAACTCACACACAGTAATACCCGCATTATCTGAAGTGTTAAAGAATGTGAGTTTGACGAAGTCAGCAGCGTGCAATTTTTCACGGTAGAGAACATACGCAATGAACATTTTGAGAAAGAGGTGATGTGTAATGACCACAACTTCGCGTGCTCTTTGCCGTATGAGGAACTTGACGCACAGCGCAGCACGCGCCTTTAGATCGATAAAATTTTCTTCATCAGAAATGCGATAGTTATCGGCATGGTACGCAAGGTCCATTTGATCGACAATATGTATAACCTCAGGGTCTTTGGTCGACTTTCCGATAATTTCGCTCGGATTACGGCGCTCAGTAAAAAGAGATGAGGATATAATGGGTACTTTAAGATATGTGTTGACGATCGCAGCGGTTTCTTCAGCTCGTGGATAGGTGCTTGAAATAATTAGATCAATGGGAAAGTTTTTAAGATGTCGTCCTACCATTCCAGCCTGGAGTCTTCCAGTTTCTGAAAGGGCACCAACTTCCCCTTGGCGAATATGTTGTGCATTTAAGAGTGTTTCACCATGACGAACGAGGTAGAAGCGTCGTGGACGTCCGAGAAATATAAGTACAACAGCAGTTATTAGTACAATACCGATTAATACGGGCAACATAATATATATTCAGTATAACCGAATGGTGGTAAAATAATATTCGATTCGAATATGAGCAGCAAATCACTTATTTGGGGTGGAATGATAGTTGGATCAACCTTGGGAGGTTTTATCCCGTTTATTTGGAATGGCGGTTTTATAGCATATTCTATCTGGGGTGCAATCGGTGGTTTCGCAGGCATTTGGGTCGGCTTCAAGATCGCCAAGGCGACCGGGGCACTCTAATGGGCGGATTGAGAGACTGTATCGTGTTTTACACAGGTGTTCCAAATCTCCCCATAAGGCACCTTATACTATAAAGAGCGGACCACCATACCCCGCTTTAATCACTTTATTCACTCGCATGAACATGAAATCATTGCACCGCATCACGTTCGTCCTAGCGATCATAGGCGCCCTCAATTGGGGTCTCGTTGGGATTGGAGATTACATGGGTAGTAATTGGAACGTCATAAATCTTCTTCTTGGTTCATGGTCGTGGCTTGAAGATCTCGTCTACGTGCTTGTTGGTCTCTCGGCGATCTATCTTATTTCCGATCATAAGAATGCATGCCGGGTCTGTGGAGGAGGCGGTTCCTCATCCGCAGGATCTGGATCTGGAACAAGGGCGTAGTAGATTGTACTTAGAGTGTGATTTAAAGAATTGCCGACATAAAATATGTAGGCAATTCTTTTGAACACGATTTAATTAAACGGAATTCTTATTCGCCATTAGAGTGCAATACTGTACTGGCCCAACCCACTCGTGCGCACAATCATCCTCACCATTTTAGGAAAAATTATAAAACGGCAATGATGGCTTCCTGCAAATAAAAGCTCCGCATATGCGGAGCTTTTATATTTGCAATTCCAAACGTCGGTGCTTACTACGGCGACGTAAGACTGAACGTTAATGCATTGCTTGTACCCGTTGGCGTAACAACATTAACTTGGTAGTTGCCTGCATTTTCGTTGGAGACAAACGTATCACTCAAGGTGAATTGGAGCGATGTGCCATCAGACGAGACCGTGATGTTATTTTGAACGCCATTCATAATGCCCCCCTGCAACTGATTGGTAGAGGCATTGTAGAAATCAACCTCGCTCGCCCCCGTGAGATTGGTTCCGCTGATAGTGACGACGGTATTGGCTGTTGCCGAGTTGGGCGTGATGGAAGAAATGGAAGGCGCTGCGGCAATCGTCACTGAACAGTTTGCTGTTGTACTGTTATTGCCGTCGCTTACTGTCAACGAGGCATTTTTTGTACCCGCAGAACTATATTGAACCCTCATGCTATCCAAGGACGGATTGACCCACGACGTATCGGGCAAGTTCCATTGGTATGTGTAGGAGCCTGAACCACCGGATGCCAGTGCTGCCCACGTCACACCATTCACGACATCGTTATAAATTGTTCCTTGGCAACTGGCCGAGAGAGGCGAAGAATAAGATGGAGTAGGCTGTTGGATTGGTGTCGGATTGATCGGCGTCGTGTTCATCGATCCGCATGCAATCGCCGCTCGTGTGCGAGGCCCCATCCAACCAAAAGATGTATCGTCTGGCGAGGAAAGAATACCGAGATTCATCTGCAATTTGCCCACAGCTTGAACCGTCATAATGCCGTAATAGCCTGTGTTGTATTTAGCCGATAGAAGGCCACTGTTGATGAGGTAATTTTGGAGTTTAAGCACATCGGCCCCCGAAGAACCAAGTGTCGTGTTGCTGTGAAGAGTGACGCAATTTGATTGTTCAGGAGCAGAACCGCTGAGAGTTGCATTAACGCTCGCAATAGTGCTGGCGTCAACGCCGAACGCTTGTAGTAGAGAAATGACGGCCTGTACTTGTGCGGAAGTAAGCGAGGCTGCTTGCGCCGGTGCCGCGAGGCTCACAGAGAACAAAAGACCCAGCGCGACAAGCCCCGTACCAACATATTTTTTAACCATAGAAAATTATTTATTTCTTTCTTATAAATTTTCGCGAACTTCATTAACTCTACCATGTCAAGGCGCTGCTGCCCGTTTTCCACATTGGATATGTGAATTGCGGACGGCAAAATTTCTCTGAAACCAACCTAGTCTCTGTTACTGCGGAGACGGTGGGATTTGAACCCACGAGAGGATTTCTCCCCTGCCTCATTAGCAGCGAGGTGCTTTCGACCACTCAGCCACGTCTCCGTAGAAGTTAGGATATCAAACTTGGTGGACGAGGGCGAGTGATTTAGTTATTGGTATCGAGAACACACTCTACCTAATTAAGAGTAAAATATTTCATAAAATCATTTCGTCCACATTGGCCTAACATGGGAAATGTTTGAAGAATGCACCATGGTATTATTTCGACATGCCGTTTCTTGACTCTCTATTTGCGAAAAAGGAAAAAAGTGTCCTTGGTGTTGATATTGGCTCATCGTCTTTGAAAGTTGTGCAGTTGCGCAAAGAGCATGGGAAAGCAGTGCTTGAAACCTATGGGGAACTCGCTCTCGGTCCATATGGCGGTTTTGAGGTTGGGCAAGCGATGAATCTTTCTGCCGAACAAACTATCGAGACACTAAGAGACCTGTTGCGGGAAGCGAAGGTAACCACAAAGAGTTGTGGTGTTTCTATACCTTTTGCGCGTTCGCTTCTCACCCTAGTAACCTTACCGTATCGTAAGAATCCCGCAGAGCAAAAAACTGTTATTGAACTTGAGGCACGTAAATACATTCCCATTCCAGTAAGTGAAGTACAGCTTGATTGGTTCATTGTACCTAAGACGAATTCTCCCCAACCGACAAAAGGGGATTCCTCAAAGACCACGGCCGTTCATGAGACGGTCGATGTACTCCTGGTCGCTGTTTCAAACGACGAATTATCTTTACTTCAGAAGGTCGTCACGAGTGCTGAGCTTATCGCGAGTTTTTACGAAATTGAAATTTTCAGTACACTTCGGTCGGTGGTTGAGGAGCAGGTAAAGCCGGTCATGGTGCTTGATGTCGGAGCGGCATCAACGAAAACTTATGTCATCGAACATGGTGTCGTAGCCTCTTCTCACTCAATAAGTGTTGGAAGCCAGGATATCACACGCGCTATTTCAGTTTCTGGCAACCTACCTTTTGCGCGAGCGGAGGCCTTAAAAAAAGAGGAGGGTATTGGCGGTTCTGACGTGCTCGGTGGTCCCGAACTCGTCTTTTCGCGTATTTTTGCCGAGGCGCGACGTGTTCTTGTGCAGTATGAAGCGGCACAAAAGAAATCAATTACTTCCATAGTGCTCACGGGTGGTGGAGGGGTGACGAAAGAACTTGGTACCTACGCAAAAGGAATTTTTTCGATTGACGTGCGCGTTGCAGATCCTTTTATGAAAACCGAAGCGCCCGCCTTTATGCGATCGATCCTTAAGGAGATAGGTCCAGAGTTTGCGGTCGCTGTTGGTTTAGCACTCCGCAAACTTGAAGAGATATAAACATCCGTTTTACACAGGTACCTCACGCAACATCTACATCAGTATTGTATACTAATGTAGAAATGGATCTTCCTCACACGATACCAACATCATTTGTTCCTCGACCAGCATCCGCTGCCGCGCGTAAGCCACACAGCGATTTCACTGGAGCGTTCGGTTTTCTTGCATATGCAGTTTTGTTTATCATCTTCGCACTTGCGGTTGGCGTTTTCCTTTATGGTCGGATTCTTGCCGCAACTCAGAGTTCAAAAGACGCAGCTCTTCAGAAAGCAGAAGCGGGGCTTGACCCGGCAACGGTCGAAAGTTTTGTGCGATTGCGCAACCGTCTTGATTCTAGCGCAGAACTTCTCGCGAATCATGTTGCGTTTACCGGTTTCTTTACGGCGCTCCAAACGTTGCTACCAACGACAGTTCGTTTTACCTCGATCAGCCTCTCGCTCAGTACTGCTGCTCCCGGCGCTACCGGTGGACAAACCATCACCTTTGGTGGTACGGGCGTTGCGAAGACCTTTAACGCACTTGCGGACGCTTCAAATGCATTTGCAGCCGATGGGCGTATCAAGGACGCAGTTTTTTCAGACTTTGTTGTTAATAAGGATAATTCCGTATCCTTTTCACTTTCGGCCTCACTTGATCCGAAGCTCATTGCCTTTACTCCGTCTTCCATAACTTCAACATCGACATTCATGTCAGCATCTTCGTCCGTACCAACGCCATGACCAATCGTATTCTTCCCATCATAGCGCTCATAATTGCCATTGGTATATTTTTTGGATATATAAACCCAACGTGGAATGGTTCAATAGCAACAGCGAAGGCGGCTATTGCTTCTGATGATCAAGCACTTGCCGCTGCAAATGCCTTTGCTGTTCAGCAAAATCAACTTGTCCAAGCACGCGCTGCGATTAATCCTGCAGACCTTACACGGCTCGCTACGTTTCTCCCTAGTTCAGTCGATGATGTCGGTTTCATTCTCGATTTAAACGCGCTTGCAGCGCGGAGCGGAATTTCACTCTCCAATATCAATGTCATGACAAACGGGACATCTGCGGGATCTGGAAATTCAAGCGCCGCAGGATTCTCGGCAGCTACGGATCCAGTCGGATCAATCGATCTTTCCCTTTCTGCGGTTGGAACCTACGCTGCCTTGCAGGCATTTCTCAGCGGCGTAGAGGAGAGCGAGCGTCTTATAGATGTTCGAGCTATTACCATAGCCGGTTCTGATACAGGGGTCTATAATTACGGGATTACAATGCGTATTTACTGGCTACGCTAAAAGTGATTTTTGGAATATGAAATCAAACACCATCGTCATCATCGTCATCACACTCCTTATCGCCGCCGGTGCTTACTGGTATTTTTTCATGGGGACGGGGAATCAACCGCCTTTATCCACCAATAACGCGCCTGTAAATCAGGCACAGACTCAATTCGAGACGCTGGTCAGTGAACTTCAGCCAATTTCATTTAACACTGGTATTTTTTCAGACCCACGCTTCAATGCGTTAGTCGATATTACGACAGTCGTTTCTCCAGAGCCGTCTGGCCGTCCCGATCCACTGGCGCCCATTCCTGGCGTGACAGGGCATTAAGTAATGAATCTTCTCGGCTTACTTGTTGAAAAAGGCCTTCTTTCCGCCCAGGATCGTGCGAAGGCGGAAGCCGAGCTTGCGAAGCATCGTCCACTTTCCGAAACGCTTTCTGAACGTGGAATCTCGGTCAAGGACGCGCTTAATGTGGCAGGGGGAGTATATGGTTTCCCAACACGCATATTGGGGGATCCGCCCGCCAATGACGACGTACTCAACTATATTCCAATTGATTCGGCTCGTTATTACGGATTCGTACCGCTTGATATGGCGGAAGGCGCGCTCGAGGTTGGCATTATCGATCCAGACAACATAGAGGCGTTTGATGCATTGCAATTCATATCGGGGAAAATAGGCATACCTTACAAAATCTTTCTCATTACAAAGGACGATTTTAATCGTGTACTTGACGCGTACCAAAACCTTTCGGGCGAAGTCGGCAAGGCACTTTCTGAATATGAAACGGTTTCGAAACCTCCTCCTGCCGAGGCGTCTCCGGTCTCGAAAACATCGGTTTCCTCGGATGACTCGATTACAACCACGAACGAAACGCTCAATCTCTCAGGTCCCCATGAAAATTTAAAAGAAGATGCTCCCGTCACGAAAATCGTTTCAACGCTGCTGCGTTATGCAATCGAGGGGCATTCATCCGATATTCATATTGAACCTTCACCAAAAAAGACACGGGTTCGTTTCCGTACGGACGGCGTTCTCCACACCTCGCTTGAATTGCCACGGAATGTACACGAAGCGGTCGTTGCGCGCGTCAAGATACTTGCAAAACTACGTCTTGATGAAAAACGTAAGCCTCAAGACGGACGTTTTTCTGCGTACGTTGAAAAACACCGCATTGATTTTCGTGTCTCTACGTTTCCGACTGAATTTGGCGAAAAAGTTGTGATGCGCATCCTCGACCAGTCGACTGCGACGGCGACCTTGGATTCAATCGGATTTTCAAAAGAGCAACTCACCTCAGTCCGTGCCATGATGCAGGCACCCTACGGCATCATTCTCATTGCGGGACCGACCGGTTCAGGGAAATCGACCACACTTTTTGCGATGCTTTCCGAACTCGATCGTGAAAAGTTCAATATCGTCTCACTTGAGGATCCGGTTGAATACGAAATTCCCGGAGTTTCACAAAGCCAGGTACGACCAGAAATTGAGTACACATTTGCGAGTGGATTGCGCTCCATACTCCGTCAAGACCCGGACATCATCATGGTCGGTGAAATTCGCGATAAAGAAACTGCGGTGCTTGCGGTGCAGGCAGCTTTAACTGGCCACCTCGTCTTTTCTACTATCCATACCAATACTGCTGCAGGGGCAATTCCGCGGCTCATTGATATGGGTGTCGATCCATTTTTTATCGCGCCAACCCTCGTCTCTGTCATCGGGCAACGGTTAGTCCGCAAGCTCTGCACAGACGCCGGAAAGGCTTTCCCAGTCACGGAAAGCATAAAGGAACTGATTGAACGGGATTTCGCTGACTTGCCAGAAAAGTATCGTCACGAATTGCCACCGTTTACTCAATTCTATCATGCAGGATCGACGGATGAATGCCCAAACGGCACGCGGGGTCGTACCGCGGTTTTTGAAGTGCTGCGCATGGATAAGGATCTTGAAAAAGTAGTGCTGAAAGAGCCGGTCGAGGAGAGTGTATATGCCGTCGCACGGGCGGGCGGCATGTTTACTATGCGCGAAAGTGCCATACTAAAAGCAGCCACAGGCGAAATTCCCTTTGAGGAGGTCAATACGCTTGGCGGGGAACTTCTCCCCGTTGGGGATACGAATTGACCTGTGGACGTAGTATACTTTTACCAATGACCTATCGCGTGTATCTCGTCGATGATGACAAATTTCTTCTTGATCTCTACGCGGTCAAATTTAAGAATGCCGGACATGACGTAAGTGTATTTGGTAGCGGCGAGGAGCTTTTAGCGGCTCTTCAGAAAGGGGACGCAAAAATACCAGATGCCATTCTTATCGATCTTATTATGCCAGGTATGGGTGGCTTTGGCGCGCTTGAATCTATACGAAAAAATCACCTTGCCCAGGACTCGAAAATCATAATTCTTTCAAACCAAGGTCAGAGTTCTGATTTTGGAAAGGCGAAACAGTTTGCTGTTGATGGCTATATTGTAAAGGCATCTGCCATCCCGTCTGAAGTGCTCGCCGAGACCGTTCGTATAATCGAATCAGCCTCCTCTAAAGGGGTTTCCTCCTAGTATCTATATGGCCATTGAAAAACGTCTCACGGAACTCCTTAATGTTGTCGTCGCGGAAGGCGGCTCTGATCTTCATGTTTTTGCCGGTGGCTCACCCATGATCCGTATTGCGGGCGAGTTAATTACACTCGCTAAGTACCCGGCGTTTACGCCTGATGAAACCGAATCAATGCTCAAGAGCGTTGTACCGCAAGATCGGTGGGATTCTTTTAAGAAGGATCAGACTATTGACCTTTCCTATGCACACAGCGCAAACGAACGCTTCCGCATCAATGGTTACCGTGTACAGGGGGCGACTGCGCTCGCGCTTCGACTCATACCATCCTCATCTCGTACATTTTCCGAACTCAATTTACCTTCGGTGCTTGAAGTCTTCACGCAGCGTGAACAAGGGTTCTTTCTTTGTGTCGGTCCAGTCGGGCAGGGTAAATCAACGACACTTGCGGCTATGATAAACCGCATCAATGAAACGCGGGCGGAACATATTCTCACTATCGAGGATCCCGTCGAATATCTCTTCGTACAGAAAAAGTCACTCATAAATCAACGCGAAATTCACATCGATACGCCTGACTTCCATACCGCGCTCCAAAGCGCGTTTCGCGAGGACGTAGACGTTATTATGGTTGGAGAGATGCGTGATTACGAAACCATCTCATCGGCTGTGACTGCCGCCGAAACTGGTCACCTTGTCTTTTCAACGCTCCATACCAATAACGCAGCGCAGACCATTGATCGCATTATCGACATGTTCCCCGCCGAACAACAGGATCAGGTGCGTGTACAGCTGGCTGGTTCTTTAGCGGCAATATTCTCCCAGCGGCTTATCCCACGCATTTCGGGCGGGCTCATTCCGGCATACGAGCTCCTCATCAATAACAATGCGGTAGCGAACCTTATCCGCGGGGGACAGACCCATGAGATCGGCGGTATTGTCCAGACCTCTTCGCAGGAGGGTATGATCGATATGGATCGCATGCTTTCAGATCTTGTGCACCGGGGAGAAGTGACCGTCGAACATGCCTACGAACACGCTATGGATCCGAAGACCTTCGAACACTACCTCTAATCATGCTTTTCAAATACCACGCGATTGATCAGGATGGGCAGGA
>JAJXVZ010000007.1 GCA_021781865.1 bacterium
ATCAACCTGCGCCTCAATAACGCCCGTAAAAAGCCCCGAGAGAGCCACTAGCCGTAATGTTCCTGCGCGCTTGAGTGCCTTAGTTATATCCTGCGGACGCACACTTGTCGTCTCGCGAATGAATGCGTTAAATGCGTCAAGATGTTCGTACTGCGAATTTATTTGGTACTGGGTGGAAGTTCGTACTCTTTTTTTACGTATCAAACCAGAAGCAAGGAGATCAGGAAATTCACGGCGTACGACCTCTTTCGATATTTTCGTCCGTTCGGCTATCTCGACAAGAGTGAAAGCGGTATCCTTATTAAACATAAAAAGTCGCAATATCTTGAGTCGTGCGCCTGAACCGAAAATCTTCGCGAGTAGCTCCATAGTGGAGCCTAGTGTAGACGTTTTGGCCGCCAAATGCAAAACACGTCCTGTCTCGTGGCAGGACGTGTTTTTAAAAACAAAGTCAGATTACTTTAGTGTCACTTTCGCCCCAGCGTCCGTAAGCTTTTTTGCGAACTCGGCAGCTTCCTCTTTTTTCATGCCGGTCTTCAACATTGAAGGTGCCGCATCGACGAGGTCCTTGGCTTCCTTGAGTCCAAGAGCGAGGACTTCTTTCACCACCTTAATGACGCCGATCTTGCTTGCGCCAACGTCAGTAAGCTCAATATCGACGGTTGACTTCCCTTCCTCTTCCGTTGCCGCAGAGGCGGGACCTGCTACTGCGACAGCCGCTGCGCTTACGCCGAACTTTTTTTCAAGCACCTTTACGAGCTCGGAGAGCTCAAGCACTGTCATGGCCTCGACTTCTTCCACAATTTTCTTGAACTTGCTCGGCACTTCGACTGCTTTTTCTTCAACCGCAGTCGATACCGTATTATTCATTTCATCTGCCATAAAATGTATTCTATTTACTGCTTCTTTTTAGTAATTTGATCCAATGCGCTAACGAGTCCTTGAATTGGACTGTTGATGACATTCACGAACATGCCACGCAAGACAGGCATCGGTGGGATTGTTGCAATTTCAGTCACTTTCTCCGCATCGAGGAATGCGCCTTCGAGTACTCCGCCGAGAAGCGACAAAGCGCCCTTCAGTCTCTTTTTGTGCTCGTATATACCGCGCGCTGGAGCCGTTACGTCATTTGAGGTCCACGCAATAGCAACCTCGCCGGGAAGCGCCGGCACATCACCGATATATTCGCGCCCTTCAAGGGCTCGACGAATAAGCGTCTTTTTCGCGACAAAGTAGCGCACGCCTGCCTGCAAGAGTTCTTTACGCATCCGAGCGGCATCCGCAACAGTGAGTTTCGTGAAACCGACGAACGTAACCGAAGATGCTTCATTAAAAGCATCTGTAAGTTTTGCAACTATCTCGCGTTTTTTGTCTTTTGATATTGCCATACGATTTTTCGTACGAACGAAATAAAGGAGAGTTCGACCTATTGAATGGTCTCGCCTCGGTAGGACTTAATGCGGCAAATCCGTAGCCTACTGTCTTCGGTTCGTACAGAAAAGACTGTACCAGTACATTCGCAAAAAGGCAATTTACTGCATCGCCGCATTCGCAACATGGAGAGCAAAGAGTGCAACTGCGATAATTACTGAAAAACCAATGGAAAATTTCACAAACTCAATGAAAAACGGGAGCATCCTCCGTTCAGCTCCGCTCCGCTCTGTATTATTTGTGCGATTGTTCATATGCCTGTATTTTTGCGAGATCGCTTTGTGCTGCAGTATCAGTCGGATCAAGTCGTACGATCTCACTTAAAAAGAAAGCAGCGTCGTTAAGGTCAAGTACACTTTCATAATACGCAGCAGCACGACGGGCAGTCTCAAGACTTCCGCGGTAATCCGCTTTGCCCTTCATCGCCTCGGCATTTGCTCCCGCGGAATTACCTGACGCAAACAGTAACTGCGCAAGAACAAAATGCGGCTCGGCGCTTGTGGGAACAAGCGCTATATAGCGAGATAGAAGACCTTGCGCAGCGGCATAACCCGCAATGCGTTCCGTTGATTTCGGTGGATACTGATTGGCATTACTCAGGGCAATGTTCACGAGAAGATACCAGGGTTGCGCACGTTTGGGCGAGAGCCGTATAGCACGTTCAATGGCAGACAGGAGCAGGTTTTTATCGACAGCGACACCTGGAGGCGCAAGGGAGAGTACGCTCGCGAGATAGAGTGCTGTGCGTGCGTCATATGTATAACGATCAAAGTTAGTGGTGAGAATGGTAAGTGCTTCATGGTATGCGTCGGAACGTGCGCTGCCTGAGACTGGAAGTACCGGTACTTGATTGTTTGCGTACATGTCATATACCTCATAACCGTATTCAAGATCACCATACGTACCGAGTGCAAGACCGCGCGTGAGGTAGCTTACTTCCTTTGGAACGTCCGTAATCTGGTATTTATATGCCTCCAGCAGATCATGCGCCGCGAGAGCGGGGCGAACGGTGACAGGAATGATGAGAACCACGAGTACAAGCGCGAATATGCCCGCTGCGTATCGCGCCCAGGATGGGAGTGGCACTACCTCACGAGGAACGTCCCCGAATGATGCCGCGAGGGAAGCGGCCAAAAGCGCGAGCAGCGGCCAAAAAGAAGAGATAGTGTCAAAGACGAAGAAGTTCTGAACGGAGTAAGTAATGGCAAGAAGTGCGATAAGCCCCGCGAATGATTTTTCACCTTGTCGTGCGAGACGCCTTGCGGCAGTAAAAAATGCCGCGATAAGCGCCAAGTAGAGAAGAAGGCCGCCGATGCCATATTGTGCGGCATAATCGAGAAACGCGTTATGCGAACGATCGAACCATTGCTCTTGTATCTGTGTCGGGTCATAAAAATTATTAAAGAGCGCATCAATATGCTCGGCACCGACACCGAGCCATGGGTGCTGCTCGATTTGTCCGATCATGTTTTTCCAAATAAAAAGACGACTCGCTACATCTGGGTCGGACGTCGAGATTGAGGCAATGCGCGCGATGGGTTCAAAAGGCACGTGCGCGAGCTCGCTGCGTAACATGAAGAATAGCCCTCCCAAAATAACCAGTGCACTAAGCGCGCCCACCGACCATATACGACGCTTCCCTTCCCCCGCAAATGCGAAATACGCAAGACATGCGATACCTGCAACCGAGAGCGCAAGCATTGTGCCGCGTGTCGCGGTAAGTATTATTGCAATGACTTGCAGCACTGCCCCTGCCATTGCTAATCGTCGCCATCCCCCAGGAAGCGTCAGTCGAGCGGCAAGTGTCGCAAAAAACGTAATGCCGAGGTATCCAGCGAAGAAAGCGGCGTTCCCAAGCAGGCTACCGATACGTCCGCCGCTAAGAAGCCACTCCCCAATGCCGTAAACTGCGACGAAGCTCCCGATGACTGAGACCGCGTAAATAAGCCGTCTAATAAATGTCCTATCGGCGTAAAGTAGAATGAGATAAAAACTGGCGGCTGCGCAGGTGAGCATCAAAAGCCCGTCGCCGCGCACAAAGACCGACCAGAAACTTCGGTAAAAATTGAGACCGTATGCACTCGCGACATACGCAAGCGCCAGAAGTGCCGCGGGAATCCACGCCTCCCATTTCGCAAGTCGTGCATAATAAAATGTGCGCCCATACGCGACAAGGAGCCCGAAGACGCCGACCGTGACGAAACTTATCGCGTAGAAGAGAAGCGTCTTCGGTACCAAATAGGGATAAACGACCCCTCCCCAAATGACCACCGGCAAAATGGCTGGTGCGGCAAGGAGCCAGGGGTAGGCGTATTCAAGGCGTTGTTTCATCATTCTTTCGCCGTGTCACGCGCTATTTGCGCATTTATCGCACTTGCGCGATCCGCCGGCGAAAGCGCTTCGACGGTTTGCCACGCCTTAACCGCATCGGCATAACGGCCAAGACTTTCAAGCCACTGCGCTTCTATCGAGAGGATGGCGGCTGAGTCGCCGAATTGCTTACTCGCGGCGGTGAAGGCGGCGAGCAACAGTGCGTTGTTCTTTGGAAATTGGTGCGTCAGATAATAGAGCTGCTCAAGGTGATACTCGAGTACCGCAGGTTCAACCGCGACAGCCTTCGCATACGCGTCGACGGCGGTTTGATACGCGCCAAGCTCGTCCATCAAATGCGCGAGATTCACGTATGCGAGACCTTTATTCGGATAAATGGCGATTGCGTGATTATAGGCGTCATATGCGCCCTTCCCGTCGCCGACAAGATTCGCATCATTCCCAATGCCTATATAGAGATCGTAATTGTCATACTGCCCTTTTCCGAGAAGACTCTTCAGATGACTGGCATCGGCATTATACTGGTTACTTAGCGTGGCGTTACCGGTATACGCGCCCTTGAAATTCCACGAAACGATCGTGTCGGCCGCATTTATCGGAAACGGACCAATGTTTGTTACGTTCGTCTTTTCTGACGGAGTAGTCGTAGAAACGACGCTTGTGGAAGTAGCTACGAGACCAGGCGAAACGATGCTTGAGGGGATCGGCGCGGGCGTTTTCGCATGAGAAATCAGAATTGCGACCGCGATGATGACGAGCCCGACGCCGATCATAATCCAGTGCTCTCTTGAGAAACGCGTATTCATGTAAAAAGGATACCACACGGACTAAAACGCAAAAACCACCCCATTGGGGTGGTTTTTGCTGCTAGACCGATTCTCTAGCTGGAGCTTTCGCTCAAGAATTCATTTGCAAGGATGCTACGCGTTATTAGTGCGAGTAGCTGATCGCGTTGCTGGTGAAGTTCTTGAGGAGATAACCGTTCGTCCAGTCAGCTGTCGAGGTCGCATGGTTCGGTGCCGAGCGATCGGACCAAACCGTGTTCTCCGAGGCGAAGTTCGCAGCCGGAGCGGACGTTGTAGCCGTACCGTCGGAAGCGAGGTTAATCGTCAAGGATGCGCCTGTCGGCCAACCATTGACCGTGCCGTAAAGGTCATAGGTCTGGGTTGAGCCTGCGGCAATCTGCTGATACGTAGGCTGTGTAGAGTTCTTCAACAGGTTGACTGTGAAGGTGCCTGTGCCATTTTGGCCAATAACGCTTCCATTCGTGTTATCGAGCAGGTTGTTACCCGAACTGTCGTTCGTCAGGTAGAGATTCGAAACCGTCGTCGATGTCGTCGAGATGTTGAACACAAGCTTTGTCCATTCAACCGCGCCCGCCGGATCAGCAGCGATGCTGAACTTGTAGAGCGGAGTTCCGGTTGAAGGAACTGTAGTGTTGGTGTTCACCATCGCGAACGTCGGAATCGACTTGCGGACATAGAATGTACCGCCTGCGGAAACATTTACGTTGTTTCCGTTGTAACGACTTTTCGCGTTCCCTGCGCTGTCAATTGCGCGGAAGAGATTGTTTCCGTTACCGTCATCAAGCGTCACGTGGATGCCCGCACCCGAAGTCGCGCCATTGGCGATCGTCGGCGTACCGACGAAGACATTGAGGTTCGACGAGTCGTTTTGCGGAACCCACATCGTGAGACCGGTGAAGGTCGCCGTCGCATACGCCGCGGTCGGCGAAACTGCAAGCGGCTGTGTAACAGTCTGAGGATTACCGTTCACGTCATTGTAGTTGAGCGTGACGTTCGTAACCGAAGTCGCTACACCGTTCGGAACGAGAATCGCAAGATTCTGAACCGTGTACGGCGTGTTCTGAGCGGCGAAGTTAAACTGACCGACCTGCACCTGGCTTGCGCCGGCAAGGACGTTATTCGAGACCGGATCACCCGCGCCACGAGTCACCGAAAGGGTGCCTGTGCCAAGTGTGATGGTCTGAAGAGCAACTGCCGAGCCAACTGAAGCTGAGGTACCTGTCGAGTCACCCGTGCCTGACGTGTTTACACCGATCGAAGGCGTAATCGCTCCAGCGCCTGCGCTAGAGAGAATGTTGCCGTAGATGTCGATGGTCTGCGTCGAGGAACTCGGGATATCGAGGTTGACTGAGAACGAATTGTCATTGGATGGCGACGTGATAACTGTGCCGAGCGTGGCACCCGTTGCGTCATTCTTCAAGGTCAAGTTCGTAATCGTCGAGATAACCGAGCTCCCGAAGGTCACCTCGATGGTGTTCACCGTGACGCCTTCCGTCGAACCTGTCGAGAGCGTAAACGCGCCTAGCTTGGCGTTGTTCGAGCCCGCGATAAGGGTCTGATTACCATAACCCGAGTACGCCGTCGCCGTGAGCGACGAGTTCGAGACGGTAAGCTGGTTGCCCGTAACTGCAGACGACGGGACATTCGCGCTGTTGAGCGACGACTGACCCTGTGCGTTGCTTACACCCGCGTCGAGCGTGACTACTACAGTCGCGTTGTTCGGAAGGTTTGTGCTAGCAGTGTCCTTTGCATCGCCATAGATGCTGACCGTCGTTGTCTGGCCGGCCGGAAGGATGAGCGATGAGCCGAGCGAGAAGTCAGTCTCGTTCGCCTGCGAATTGCCGATATCCTTTGTTGAACCGACCTGAACGCCATTAACTTTGATCATGCCGTTCTTCAGACCTCCTGGAGAACCGTTGCCGAGACCCGTTTCAGTGGAATAAACATAGAGATCGGAAACCTTCACTGCCTCACCCGAAGCGAGCATGTCGAAGGTCGCCCAATTTACGTTCGAAGCACCAAACGCGACCGTCTGATTCGGCGAGGAAGGATCGCGCGTCACTGAGACGCCGGAACTTGCCGATACCGAGTTGATCGTGATGACGTTCGTCGTAACTGCGTGGAAGGTACCTCCGCTAAGTGTCGGCGTTACCGGCTGATTAAGCTGGGTGTCGACGAACATTGCATCGGAGGAGCGCTGCACGGAAAGCTGAATCGTGCGCGACGCACCACCTGTGATGTCTGCGAGAACCTTAATCACGTGACTCTGTGTCGAGAGCGTTACCGGACTCGCTGAAAGGTCAAAAGTCACTGTGCGGTCCGCGTTCAATGTCGGAAGCGCCGAACCGACCTGCGTGCCGTCAACATAGAGACGGAGATTTGTCACGTAGGACGAATCGATGGAACCGAGATTGGTAAAGCGGATCGACTGAAGCTTAACCGGATTGGTGGAAACGTTGACCGTGTCCTGCCATACCGGGAAATCACTCTGCGGACTAATATTGGTCACCCCAGCTGGAGACGGGTTCGCCGTGTAATCAACCCCAGCGAGATTCGCTGCCGAGATCGTCTGGTAACCAGAATTGATCGGGAAGCTGACCGAAGGATCGAGCGTACCGTTGCTGGATGCCGAGACGAGGCTCACGCCAATTTGCTGGCCGGAGGTGCCCGTCGCGATATCCGAGCGAACCGACACCGTATATGTGCCGCCCGCCGGAACCGTGAAGAGACCGCCCGCGTTGCTGAACGAGAACTGCGAGTTAGAGACGCCCGCAGAATCCGTTATGCGTGTACCCGCGTTGTAAAGGTACACGTTCGCCATCGTGGAGTCATTGCTGACGCCGATGCGGTTGAACGTCAAACCTGTGACATTGATCGGAGATGCAGTCGGATTCGTGAAGACAAAGTCCCCAAGATCGCCGATGCCCTGACCCTGTACAAGTACTGTGCCGTTCGGCGACGTCGGCGAGAGCGAGATCTTAAGACCTGTGCCCGTTACCGTTGTCGTTCCGCTTGTCGTGGTCGTTGTCGTGGTAGTCGTGTTTGACGATGATCCACCAAGATTGAACGCTGCACGACTGCGAGGACCGAAGTAGCCGGCCGTAGGAGTAACTCCTGAGGCCTTCTGCCACGCGCTTACTGCAGCCCTTGTCTCGCCACCGAAGTAGCCAGTCGCGCCTGCCGGAATCGAGTAGCCTCCCGCGATAAGCGCGTTTTGGAGGCACGTGACATCACTACCCGTCGAACCGATCGTCAGATCCCTTGTGAAGGAGCAAGACGAGGAAGTCGAGGTAGTAGTACTTGAGGGCGTGCCGCCAGTCAGCGACGCCTGAACATTTGCGATTACGGTGCTACTAGCACCGAACGAGGAAAGAAGCGAGAGAATCGACTGAACCTGCGCGCTTGTCAAAGCTGCCGCTTGCGCCATCGGCGCGAGAGAAAGCATTGACGTCGCCATTGCGAGTCCGGCCGCTACCGCTGCAACCTTCGCGATCGCTTTTGTAGTTACCTTTTGCATAACAATTGTTAATTATTTTAAGACGCACATAATAATCAGTTTGGTTCGCACATGAACTTCTTCAATGTGCACGTTTCATTTCACACTATCCCACACCGCACGGTATCGACCAGTGCGCCATGAGTTAGTTGGCAAGAGTTGATGTGACTTAGCTAAAGTCACTATTCTTTTATCAAAGTACGCCCCATCAGGAACTACTTCTAGCCCCCGCAAGGACTGTTGTTCAGTATAGCGGAATACTGAAACCGCTTAATACTGAACGTGTGGATAACGGCTAAGAATTAAGCACGCAGAAAAGGCCGTTTCCGGCCTTTTCTGCACTTAATACCCCCGAGTCGATACCACAGTAGCCATGATAACAAAGACGATCAGGTGAGTCAAAGCTTTCAGCGATTACATTTATATTAAGCGAGAGAGTAAGTGCTCCAGCGACGTTCGCCCTGTTTTAATACTATTCCGCCTGCAATAAGCGTAAGAAGCTCCCGTTGAATAGTCTTCTCTGAAACACCCCGAATTATGGTTGATATGTCCTTAATGCTTACCTTCCCCTTACTTCTTATAACGGACAACACCGCCTCACTTCTGTCCTTTATACTAATGTCCTTATGTACTTCCTCATCGGTTGTCAGATTCTTTTGAGTAAGTGTGGCGGCGCGATGTGGTTGCATTGACTCTCGATAACGAGGCCCCGATTCGCGCGACATAACGTTTCTCGCAAGAGTGGAGAGAGTTGGTGACTCGTCAAAGGACAATCGTGGTTCTTCGTACGCGGCAACTTCTTGGAGCAAATTGTGCGCCTCACGGGCGATGAGTTCAGCATTCATGGCGGAAAGGAATCCGCCGGTGCGCGCCATGGAAAGAATACTTGAGAGCATGAGAAGTTCTCGTGAAAGCGCGGGACGGGAAACACCAGGCGGCAATATTGCCGCATCAATAAGACCGATGGCGATCACACCGATTCGATTCCGTAGCGGCACAGACTCAGTGAAGGCTGGCTCGATGAGTTGTATGGCTTTTGCGAGACGCTCTGCTTTCTTATATATAAATACCCTACGTATGTCCTTTTCAAAAATGTTATTAAATATGCTTTTTTCTAAGACAAAATCACCATTATTAAAATCTTTCCCTCGCATATTATTGTTACTGACTCCGGTGTTGTTTTTAATGTCTGATTGTCCGTGTCTCATATGATGTATCGGACAGTATACGTCCGTAAAAAAGGTACGCAAGCCTCCCGTGCGTAAATTTTATCTCTTGAAGAGATGCGGTGCTACAATAGTAGACATACTTGAATATGCGCAGAAAAAACGGAGGTAAACGAAACCGCGTGCGTGAAAGAGAGGTGAAAGAATTTGACACCCTTATTCGCTATGCGTCTGCAATTGTTCTTCTTGCCGCCGGCGTTCTTTTCATACTCGCAATCTTCGGCGCGGCGGGACCAGCGGGTACTGCCATTTTCACCACAAGTTACGCGATTGTTGGTATTGGTGCGTTCCTACTGCCGCTTGCCCTGATCGCCGTGGGGCTCTACGCAGGTTTTGGACGACCGACACTTGCGCCCCTTACCGCTTCTGGTCTTCTCATCATTGGCGCATCCATTCTAGCCTTCGCTGGACTTTTCCCTGATGCACATTTTGGCGGTATGACCGGTATATGGGAAGGAAAAGTACTTGACGAATTTTTTGGTTTCTGGGGAACGCTTGTACTGCTCGTTGCAACCATCGCTATCGGTTTTGCGATTGTAAGTGACATAGAAACATTCGCTACGCTCCTCGGTGAAAATGTGTCGTCTCTTTGGAAGCGCCTATTCTTACGGAAGGAGAAAGAGAGCGTGGTCGAAGAACCATTTTCCGAGGAAGAAGAAGCAGAAGCGGTTGCGGTCGTGGGTGTGCCAGAAACTAGCGCTGATGACGAGCATGAGGGAGAGGAGGATGTGCCAGTTTCTGAACGTGAACCGACAGTAACAATATTCAATCGTACTGCTGGTTCCGCTCGTGCAGGTACTGGCATAGCGAATTTTGATGCTGAATACGATCCGCCGCCGCTCTCAATTCTCGGTGAAGATCGCGGCAAGCCCGGTGTAGGCGATATAAAAGCAAATGCAAATATCATTAAACGCACTTTCCAAAACTTCGGCATTCATCTTGAGATGGATGAGGTTTCGGTTGGTCCAACCGTTACGCGCTATGCAGTAAAGCCGGCAGAAGGTGTACGCCTCTCGAAGATAGTCTCACTTGCGAACAATCTTGAACTCGCGCTTGCTGCGCATCCCGTACGTATTGAAGCACCTATACCGGGCAAATCACTTGTCGGCATCGAGGTTCCGAACTCGGTAAAAGCAATGGTTGGTCTCGGCGGACTTCTCGCAACTCCCGAGTGGGAACAGAGTACGAAACCACTTTTGGCTGCTCTCGGCCGAGATATCAGTGGTACGCCACATTACATCAACGTTTCAAAGATGCCGCACGCACTCGTGGCTGGTGCAACTGGATCCGGAAAGAGTGTCGCCATTCACGCGCTTATCACCTCTCTCCTCTATCGAAACGGCCCGAATCAACTACGCTTCATCATGATCGATCCAAAGCGAGTTGAACTTACTGCATATAACGGCATCCCCCATCTTCTTACTCCGGTTATCACGGATCCGAAAAAGACCATCTTTTCGCTTAAGTGGGCGGCTAAAGAAATGGATCGCCGCTACAATATCCTTGAAACAGAGCATGTGCGTGACATAAATTCATACCACACCACCGTTTATGAACCGGCGAAAAAGAAACGGGCTGCAGAGATGCCCGAGGCACTTCCCTATATCGTTATAGTCATTGATGAACTCGCGGATATCATGCATACCTACCCGCGTGAGCTTGAGGCCTCGATCGTTCGCCTTGCGCAGATGTCCCGTGCGGTTGGTATCCATCTCATCCTTTCGACACAACGCCCTTCAGTAAATGTCATCACCGGCCTTATTAAGGCAAACGTACCGACACGCATGGCACTTCAAGTTGCCTCTCAAATAGATTCTCGAACCATACTCGATGGTGCGGGTGCGGAATCCCTTCTCGGCGCGGGTGATATGTTATATCTCTCGAGTGATATGCAAAAACCGGTACGTATTCAAACGGCATTCATTAGCGAGGGAGAAGTGAAGAAAGTAGTGAGTTACATTAAGAACCATAATGCGGGAGATCTTTCGAGTATCGACTTTGGCGGGAATGGCACAACCCCAGGAGCAGACTCAAGTGACATAATCGGGATCACGAACAATGGTTTTGATGACGAAGATATTGACGACGATTTGTATGAAGAGGCACGTACCGCAGTTGAAGAAGCTGGACGTGCTTCCACATCCTATCTGCAACGTAAGTTAAAAATCGGTTACTCGCGTGCGGCACGACTTATGGATGTGCTTGAAGCGCATGGTGTTATTGGAGCCGCCGATGGCTCAAAACCGCGTGAAGTGCTTACAAAGAACGGGAACAGTGCTCAAACCTCTGGCTCTGTTTCAGAACCTGGATCAAGTGAGGAAGAATCTTTTTAAGGGTCATGCTCAAATATTTAATCGGCGCAATCCTCCTCATGGCTACTGGTTACGGCGGCATGGAAGCTTTGCCGCTTATATCTGGTCCTTCTATTTCTATCACCTCCCCGGTGAATTACGAGACTTCTCAGAATGGAATTGTCACTATTGATGGAAAAGCGTTGCGTGCTGCGCGTCTCACGCTTGACGGGGCACCAATACTATATGATCAGAATGGCAGTTTTTCATCAACAGTTACTCTTCCTCGCGGAGGTTCTATACTTACCATTGTAGCTACTGATCCTTTCGGAAAGAAAGTTGCTGTTACTCGTACTGTTTTTGTACCTTAATCAAAACCACTTCTATATGGCCTTCAAAAAATCAAAGAAAGAAAAAGTACTTAAGACTGTCGCTACGACTAGTACGGACAAAAGTGAGAAACAAAGGTCTATCGAACAGGCTCTCAAAGAGATACGCACCAAGTTTGGTGACGAGGCTATTACCACCTACGGTTCCGGTGCTCCACAGAAGATTCCCGTGATTTCAACAGGCTCTATCGGGCTCGACGCTGCGCTTGGCGTCGGTGGTCTTCCCCGCGGACGCATCATTGAAATATTCGGTCCTGAATCTTCGGGTAAAACAACACTCGCACTCCATGTTGTCGCAGAAGCGCAAAAAATTGGCGGCATTGCTGCATTCGTAGACGCCGAACATGCGCTTGACCCTGAATACGCGCGGCGCATTGGGGTAAAGCTTCCCGAACTCCTCATATCGCAACCAGACACGGGTGAACAAGCGCTCGATATCGTCGAGAGTCTTGTGCGAAGTGGAAATGTCGATGTCATCATCATCGACTCAGTAGCTGCACTCACCCCGAAAGATGAGATCGAGGGAGAAATGGGCCAGCAGCACATGGGTAAACAGGCACGACTTATGAGCCAGGCGCTGCGCAAACTTACGGCCATTACGGCCCGAAGTAAGACGATTGTTATCTTCATTAATCAAATACGTATGCAAATAGGAGTCATGTTTGGTAACCCGGAGACAACGCCGGGTGGCAAGGCGCTCAAATTTTACACCTCGGTACGTCTCGATATTAGACGTATCGCATCCATAAAAAAGGGTGAGGAGGTGGTGGGTGGTCGTGTTCGCGTGAAAGTAGTGAAGAATAAAGTTGCCGCTCCATTTAAAACGACCGAGTTTGATCTTCTCTATAATGAAGGCATCAGCCGCGAGGGCGAACTCATCGCCCTCGGCGAGAAATATGAACTCATCACGAAAAGTGGCGCCTCATATAAAATGGGAGAAACCTCGCTCGGTAAAGGTTATGATGCGACGCGCACCTTCTTACGCGAGAACGCGCTTGTTTCAAAAGACCTCCTCAAACAAATACGAGAGAGACTTGCGCAGAGTTAGGTGGTTTTTGTGACGAAAGAAGTAGAAAGCGCGCGAGAAAACTTGCGCACGCTGTAGATAAGCGCGGTAAGCGCTAAAAGCAGAAGCGCCTGCACGATGAGACGAGTATGGTCGAAAGCGTCTAAATAGAAGCGTGGGAGGTCAGTAAGATTTTTAGGGGCATTTTGCAATACGCGTGCGACCCATACTTCTCTTCCGATACCCCACGATGCAAAAATGAAAATGAACACCGCAAGGGTACCGCTCGAGATAAACGGCCGAAACATACGAATAAGAAAAATACGCCGCATCACGACACGCTCAATATTCGACTGGTTATTCATGGTGTTGTTCATCATAAGATTTTTTGAAAAGTTTCTTTGCGCGGTGAATGCGCGTCTTGACGGCGGAAACTGAAAGACGCTCCGTGGCGGCGATTTCTTCCTGAGTTTTTCCCTCAATAAACTGTAACCTCAAAATCTTTGCGGCGGTTTCAGGAATCTTCGCAAGCGCAGCGACAACTTCATCCCGTATCGAGAGATCTTCTAGAAATTCCGCTCGCAGATCTGGCAGTGATTCGTAATGTTCTGGAAGAATATCAGTGCGCTTCCCACGTTCTGCACTCTGCACACGATACCTCGTATATGCGACACGATTCAAGATGGTATATGCCCATGAAGAGAAGTTGGCGCCCTCTTGGGCGTGATATCTGTCTGCATAAAGATACATTTTGATAAAAGCGTCCTGCACCACCTCCTCAGCATCCTCAGAGTTCTTCAAAATCGTTCGCGCACGACGCAATAGAGGAGTTTCATATCGCCGAACGATTGCAGCGAAAAGATCGGGTTCCTTGTGTACCCGCGCAAGAATTTCAGCATCCGTAAGTGCATGGATATCTTCTGTGGTTGAAAAACTCATGATGTTCTGTATCATACTCTGTATCCGCTTTATGCGGCACTTTTTTATTATAACCAAATTTATCAAGAAATAGTTTCAATACCTATGGCCGTACTTTCCTACAACGAAATCCTACCCAAGACCATCATCAATTACAATGGAGAGCCCTATGAGGTGCTTTCATCGCATATTTTCCGCATGCAGATGCGAAAACCGGTTAATCAGACGAGGCTTCGTCATCTTGTTTCAGGTAAGGTTATCGAGATCTCCTTTCACCAGAATGAGACGGTAACCGAAGCGGAGGTTGAGAATATGCAGGCACAGTATCTTTATACAAATCGTGGCGAAAGTTGGTTTGCTGAAGTCGGCAATCCAAAAAATCGTTTTTCCTTCCCCGAAGACGGAGTGCATGACAAGGTGCAATGGCTCGTGCAAAATGCGTCAGTCGAGGTATTAACCTATGAAGGAAAACCCATGACGGTCAAAATACCAGTGAAAGTTGAACTTGAAGTGAAAGATGCACCGCCTGCCGTAAAAGGAAACACAGTGTCTGGTGGCAGCAAGATAGCTACCCTTAGCACCGGTGCGAAGATAAATGTTCCACTTTTCATTAACACCGGGGATATCCTTCGCATCAACACTGATTCAGGCGAATATACCGAACGCGTCGAGAAGGCGTAGGGTTGCAGAAAATCCCCGCAATAAGCGGGGATTTTCTGTGCATAGATCCTTTTTCTCTTTATGCTGCGATATACGGAAGAAGCGCCATGTAACGAGCGCGTTTAATAGCCTGTGCGATATCGCGCTGTTTACCGGCTGGAACTCCTGTGCGCTTTTTCGAAAGAAGTTTTGCGTGCGGATTCATGAACTGTTTCAAATATCCACTATCTTTGTAGTCTATGAATTTCTTTATTTCAATTTCTTCACGTTTCGCTTGGTATGCCATATTTAATGATTTAAAAAGGTATGTCTTCTGGATTAATTTCCTCATCTGGGTATTTTATTTCACCACCGCCCTTCTCTCCGCCATCGTTCGACGCTGCGTCACCACGTGATACGCCACCACCCTCTGACGCAACCCCTCCCTTGCCACCATCACCGAATTGAAAATTCTCCACAATAACCTCGGTACGATATTTTTTCTGCCCTTCGCTTTCCCACGAGCGAGTCTGAATACGCCCCTCGACAAAAAGCGGGCGACCTTTCTTCATATACTGCGCGATAACCTCTGCCAAACGACCGAAGGCGACGATATTATGAAATTCGGTTGCCTCTTGTTTCTGTCCATTTTTGTCTTTATAAGTACGATTTGTCGCAAGACCGAAAGAAACCAGCTGTTGCCCGGAAGGTAATGCTTTCAGTTCCGGATCGCGAGTGAGGTTACCGTAGAGAAATACTTTGTTGAGATACATATTTTTATTATATCACGAGATTTTCGAGCGCCGTGTCAAGTTCAGTACCTACTGTCGACGTGTCGGTATCCTCAGCATGTTTCGGAAGCTTAGCGGAAAGCTCACGCATCTCAAGCGCATGACGCGCCGCATCCTTTGTCGTTAATAGATCAATAAAACGTATAATATGCTTATTGGCAGAAACTGCGGTAAGAATTTCCGCGTGATCTGAGGCGGAAGCCTCATACACAATCCAACTAAAATAAGCGGAGTCAAAATCGCGTCGACCCGCGGTTTCTTGGCGGGATATGGTATAAGCAAGCTTAATCTTCTCCGGTTGCCCCTCAGCGACAAGAGTACCCTTTCCTTCAAGAAGTTCGCGTACCGCCCCGTAAGCTTTCTTCATTTCTTCAATAGGAAGTTCCGGATCAAGATGAAAACCGAGTTCGTAGACACGAGATTCGGTATTGGCAACCTCAAGCGCCTCATCCGCAGACACTTCTTCAACATCTAAGTCTTTCGCCATGTTGGCGCTATCCTAGCACGTAATTTTTACGCCCACAAGACGACCTCATTTTGAGACCCGAAGATGTTGACTAAAGTAAGTAAGGTGCTAGATTCCCAGAAGTTCCTTCGCGGAGGTGTCCCATGAGCACAGCCCGTCCTGAAGACAATGAAAAAACGAGCACCGGTCTGGAAACAGAAGCACTACATGAATACGGGGATAAAAATCAAGTCATTGTGTTTTCAGAAACTGGTGGGAACATTGTCAGTTGGAAATACCGTGGCGTTAACATCTTATATCCGCAGCGAAAATCAAAAGTTGCGGGTGAGGTAAAGCCAAATGGTGGAATATATGTGTGCTTCCCAAACTTTGGGATCGTTGATTCAAGGTTTGGTCTTCCAAAACATGGGTCACTCTGCAACCGCAGAGCAGACTATGTCACGAACAATGGTGTATTCTTCCGCGGAAGGAACTTGCTTGGCCCAATACACAATGCGGTGTATCAAGCGACCATCTTCTTAGCATTACAGCGAGACGGGTTTATTTATTCAGTCTTTGCCAAAAGATGTGAGCCGCAAAAGCAAGAATCGAAACCGGTATTCGTTAATGCCGGATTACGCACTTACTTTCGCACACCTATGCACGAAGCAGTCGTTACGGAACGCTTTATGCCAACCTCTCGAATTTACCAACAAAGAGCCGAGCTGCGACGCAGTCTTGCGGATCAATCGGTAAGAATAACGATCCCTGGGTTAGGTATGGTTCAAATGCACTTATTCGGTGCTCTGTGGGAACCGGCAATTCTAAAAACCATTGGACTGTGGAGGAATTCTAAAGAGTACCTCTGTGTGGAACACAGTCTCACAGAACCTCGATTGTACGGGAAACCAATTTGTCCACGCCTTACCAATAACTCACGACCCATATTTGGATGCAAATTCGAGGTTAAGCTTGCTTAGTGATTGTTCTTGCAACAGAAGGTGCCACCTCATCTCGGTGGCACCTTATTATTTTCCAGAAATTTTGTGCCTATCTGAAGATCCTGGAGGCAAAAGACTTTCTGGTGAGCAGTTTCCAGGAGAAAGTAATAGTAATAATTCCTCTGTCCTGATTTAGGAAAGCGGAAACAGACGCTTCGCGTTTGCGAGAAGTGTCATACGAACGGTCTCAGAGTCTTCACCTCGAATCAGAGCGATTCGGTCTACGACCTCTACGACCGCGAACGGGTCATTGCGTTTTCCACGACGCGAAATGGGTGCGACGTAGGGAGAATCGGTTTCCGAAAGAATACTCGCAAGTGGCACTCCACGTATGACAGAATCGTAGTCGCGAGCAAAGGTAACGACCGCAGTGAAGGAAACGTTGAAATCAAGTGTGAAAAGAGTTTCGGCCTCTTGCAGACCGCCGACAAAAAAATGTATGTCGCCACGTAAATTTGGGTGATCAACCTTCGCTTCCTTCAAGAGTGCGATCAAATCCTGATATGCATCTTGCGTACCCTTACTCGGTCGCGCATGAATAATAAGCGGTTTATCGATAGCAGCAGCAAGATCGATATGTCTCTGCAGCACCTCCTTTTGCATACGCTTCACCTCATTTGTTGTTTCTTTCGGACGAAAGTAATCCAGCCCGCATTCTCCTATCGCGACGATCTTCGGATGCGCCGCAAGCGTGCGGTACACTGCTTCATCGAAGCGTTCTTCCGTCACGCGGTTCGGGTGGAGTCCGACAGTGGCAAAGAGATGTTTGTGATTCGTCGCGAACATAAGCGCCCTCTCTGATGAATCGAGATCGACACCGACAATGATTCCCGCGATGCCTTCCGTTTTCATACGTTCGATCACGTCCGCACGATCAGCCTCGTATTCGTCGAACTGGAGGTGGCAATGCGCATCGATGTAACGAAGTTCCATTTATGAAACGGTTTAATGCGTGAGTCTGTTGAGGTCGGGACAACTGAAAGTCGTGGCGCAGATATGTTTGAGCAGATCGACCGCCCCGGGAGCGTCACTAAGTTGTCCCTTGCGCGTCTGCATATCGTATATGATATAGCCGTTTGCCTTGAAGCCTGGATCGACAGTAATCGCAAGCGCCTTCGTGCCATCTGCCGACCAGCTTTGCGGGTAGAAGCCGATATTCGGATTGCACATGACAGTCGTGCTTGTCGCTTGCGCAACGTCAAACAAAGAGAGGTCGCTCAATTCTCGATCGGTCTCGCCGACCTCGGCGAGACCTGGACACGACGAGCCCTGATTATCGTACAACACCTCCGATGCGTCTGGCGACAAGGCACTTATGCCGGGATCGGTGGATCCATATGGCAATTGCGACTCCGTTCCATCCATACGATAGAGCACCGGGGAGCCCAAACTCCCTCCTTTACCGTAGTAGGTGATGATAATTGCGTTCCCTGAAACAAAATTCAGTTCACTATATGATACAGGCGCTGGCGCAGATGAAATACCCCATGAAATACCCAACGGACTCATGGGACTCATGAGCGCCTCCTTGAGAAGAAGCGCCCCCTTGAGCGAGTAGACGAGTAGTTCAGAGACAGAAGGCGTCTGATAGTAATCTGAATTGTGTTGACGAACTGCCCGTCCATAAACTACAGCTACCTTGTCGCCCTCCGGCGATAGTGCGAGTGGCGCATAGTAGTCGCAAGATTTTACTTTGCTAGTAGGAATATCCTCAAAAGAAGACTGGGTAGAAACACCGTCCGCAGGACTCAGACCGAGTAACGCAGGAATATTATTTACGATCTCGGTACCGTTTACGTACAGATTATTGTTGGCAAGAGTGACAACTGTACCATTGGTGCTGGTCGCTGAACTCCAGACCTGAGGTACAGACTGGCCGGAACATAAGTCAATCGGGGAGGGCGTGGATTGCGCCTCGCTAGATGAGGCAACGGTCGTTTGCGCTCGCGTTATCGGTGTGGAGCTGGAGGCATTTTCTGACATGGATAGCGTTAACTGCGACACTTGAGTTCCTTTCTGGACAAAAGCACTGATACCTACGATGACGATGAGCACGAGCAGACCCAACAGAATATATCCGATCTTATTCATATATCAATATTATACATTGTCTCAATTAATCAGAGCCGCGGGAAGAGGTTGGCGGGTCTTTTATTTTCTTTCACGGCCTGAATTATTTTCTCTGCAGTCATTGGCATAAATGGTCGAAGCATTTCCCCGATTGAGCTAAGCTCGAGCACAAATTGTAAAATAAGATCTTTCCCGCGCGCTTCGTTTGTTTTAATAAGTTCAAATGGTCGTTTACTAGTTATTTCGCCATCGAGTCGCTGGATGTGAGTCCAAATAATATCCATTGCGCGATTAAATTCAAAATTTTCAATAAATTTCTGATCATAATCAGCAGGGACGATTGGCGGATCAATGTTTGGATATGTTCCAAGGTGTGTCTCAGCGAGCTTCATCACGCGCGCGACGAGGTTACCGAGGCCGTTCGTGAGATTTGCGGTGTAGTGCTCGTGGATAGCTTTACGCGTAAGATCAGAATCATCGAAAGGACTAACATGCCGTAAGAGGACATACCGAACTGCGTCGGTACCGTACTCCTCAACAAGCTCGAAAGGATTAATGACATTCCCAAGTGATTTGCTCATCTTATGTCCGTTAGCGGTTATGAATCCATGATAGAAGACCGTATCGGTATTTCTAATCTTTGCAGACATAAGCATCGCCTGCCATATGAGCGACTGGAAGCGCACCTGATCCTTCCCTGCCACCTGTAGTGTTACTCCTTCCTCCCAGAATCTCTTAAAGTTCCCTTGTTTGTCATCCGGCCAACCAAGCGTGGAAATGTAGTTGGTGAGAGCTTCAAACCACACATATATCACTTGTGAGTCGTCACCCGGGACCGGAATGCCCCACGAAAGCCGTTTCTTCTCACGCGAAATACTGAAATCCTCAAGACCTCCTTTCACGAAATTTATGGCTTCCTGTCGCCGCCATTCAGGCACGATGACGCCCGGCCTCTGCAGATAATTCAAAAGGGGTTCTTCGTATTTCTTGAATTTGAAAAAATAATTCTCCTCATGTAATACTTGAGGCTCCACATTATGGTCAGGGCATTTGCCATCCACCAAATCTTTTTCCGTGACAAAAGCTTCGTGACCGACGCAATAGAGTCCTTCATATTCTTTCAGATAAATATCATCATTCGCCGCACAACGGCGCCAAATTTCTTGCGCGGCTTCTTTATGCACTGCGCTCGTAGTGCGAACAAAAGCGTCGATACTTAAATTGAGCGCCTTTCCCAATTTTTGAACTTCTCCAGCGTAATAGTCGATGTACGCCTGTGTTTCTTGACCGACCTTTTTCGCGGCATCGTATATCTTCTGTCCGTGTTCGTCGGTACCGGTGTTAAAAAACACTTCGTCCTTCGCTGTCCGCCAGGCACGCGCAAGTACATCGGCCTGCACGAGTTCAAGCGCAAATCCGATGTGCGGATCCGCGTTTACGTACGGCAGTGTGGTGGTAAGATAACGCGCACTCATGAAAATTATGGATGTGCCTGCCGGCGCTTCCGCTTATCAAAATCCGTAATGAACTCGAGCATGACTGCAGCGATCGGTACTGAAAGCACCACACCAAGGAATCCCGCGAGCGTATAACCAGCAATAAGCGCCACAATAACTAGAAGTGGAGGAATGCCAACGATTTTCTTAACAATGAGCGGGTAAATAAGGTTTGATTCGAATTGGTTTATGACGATGTACAAACCCGCGACTATGAATGCGAGTGGCACGCCTCCGGTAGAATATGCGACAATAACCGCAACTGCCCCAGCCGTTAAGGAGCCGAATACAGGAATAATTTCCGCTATCGCGGTGAAAACGGCAAGAAGGAGTGCATATGGGATTCCGATTATGAGAAGTCCGAGGTACACAAGTATGCCAACAATAACAGAAAGAAGTATTTGCCCTTGCATCCAGAGCCCTATTTTTTTCTGTGAACGTCTCCACAGGTCAACGGAATATGCCTCGTGCGCTACCGGAACCACTAGATGGAGAAAGTCATCGACCCCGGTATCTTGAAGGGCAAAGTAGAAAGAAAGTACAATAACTAGCAGTAGCGAGAAGATTCCGCCGAAGAAAGTGACGATGATTTGTAACGCGCCGCCAGAGGTGGCCGAAAAAACGGATTGAAATGAAAGAAGAGTTTTTATGAATGATTGGGTTCCCTGCGAGCCACCAACAAGGTTAGTAGAATTAGTACTCGTGAACGGAGTAGTGAGATTGATTGTGTTGAGATATTTTGGCGTTTCGGAAAGAAAACCCGCTGTATCTGTAATGATTGGTGGGAAAAAGAAGTAGAGGATTGAGAAAATCGCACCAAAAACAAGCACGTATACCAGAAGCGCGGATATGAAACGGGGGATGCCGCGCCGAATGAAAAACACAACTCCAGGTTCAATAGCTGATGCAATAATAATAGAGGTCAAAACAAGAAGTATGAGATCACGCAAAAGCCAGAAAACGTAAGCACCTATAATGACAAGTAGCGTAGTAAAAACAACACCGGGAGTGATAGAGACGCGAATTTCCTTACCCATATGGGCATCCTAACACATTCCTTTACTATTGAATCGCGAGGTGGATGCGCTTAGCAACGTCAGAAACGGTGAGTCGTTCCTGAGCGCCTGTGTCGCGTTGTCGTAAGGTAACGGTATCCTTGAGTTCAGGTCTTTCACCGAGCGTGTCAAAGTCGACCGTGATACAAAAAGGTGTGCCGATCTCATCTTGGCGTCGGTAACGTTTACCGATGTTCCCATTGTCATCCCACGCAATCGCCGAATGCACTTTTTTCAAAAGGGCACGCACTTCATGTGCTCTTGCAACAAGCTCGGGTTTATTTTTTAACAGTGGTGAGACCATAGCCTTCACGGGCGCAATTTTCGGTGAAAGCGCGAGATAAACTCGCGTTTCTCCTCCGAGAGAGTCTTCCCGGTAGGCGTCCAGCAATACAAACAGGAACGCACGACCAACACCACCCGAGGTTTCAATAATTGATGGGGTAAATCTTTCGTTTGTGTTTGGGTCAAGATATTGCAGTGAAATGCCCGAATACTCCTGATGACGGCGTAGGTCCCAATCGCCTCGGTGGTGAATACCCCATGCCTCCTTCCATCCCATAGGAGAATTAAATTCAATATCCCACGCATCTTGTGCATAATGCGCTCGTTCATGTTCTTCATGCTGACGGAATCGTAAATTCTCCGGACGAATACCGAGCCCTTCATACCAGTCCATACTAAATTGTTTCCAATATTCATAGTGCTGCTTCCCTCCCATTGAATCCGGTTTTATATAATACTGAAGCTCCATTTGTTCAAATTCTCGGACACGGAAAAGAAAATTTCCGGGAACGATTTCATTCCTGAATGCTTTCCCTATCTGCGCAATGCCAAATGGCAGTTTGGGATGCATTGAATCAAGAACATTTTTGAAGTTTACGTGAACACCCTGCGTAATCTCGCCGCGAAGAAACACGGACTCCTTCTGACCTTCAACCGCGCCGATACCCGCTTCAACAAGAAGATTAAATACTTTCGGTTCAGTAAGTTCATTCCCCTCAGGACTCTTGAGTTTCAAGTCGCGTATTTTCTCCCCCATATCTATTATAGAAAGACCGTGTGCAATAACACCCGCATCCTCAAGAAGATGGTCGGCACGATAGCGTTTGTGAGTTACTTTGTCTTCAACGAGCGGATCAGAGAACCCCTTTGTGTGTCCCGACGCTTCCCAAACGCGCGGATGCATAAGAATAGAAGCATCCACTGCATACACATCATCGCGCTCCTCTACAAATTTTTTCCACCAAAAATTCTTTATGTTATTGTTCAACAGAACTCCCATAGGGCCGTAGTCATAAGTGCCCGCAAGACCGCCATAGATTTCAGAACCGGGGAAAACAAACCCGCGACGTTTGGCGAGCGAAACAATCTTTTCCATAAGAGACGACTCATTCATAATGAGTGAAATTATTGCACAGTTCCAAAGGAGGAGACATACCCCGGATCTCCTTTTGTTTCGGTCGTCACTGGATTTGCGGTGGCTGAAATTTGTACACCGGCAAAACGGTCATACCCTGAGAAAGACGTGGCACCGATAATCTGCGGTGCAGTACCTTGTTGCGAGGATGAAGGTGTCAAAGACACTTGGAAAGCACCCTGGACATCCCCTCCCTGCGAAATACTGCCTGCATCCCACGAGACGGTACGTGATGCTGTATCATACGAGAAAGAACCCGTGCCAGTTGTTTGCCCAGTATAGGAAACATAACTTGGCAAAACTGCACTTACTGAGGCGCCAGCGATTGGGCTTCCTTCATCACGAGCATTCCAGACGATCGTGTAGGTTGTCGTTTGACCTATACGCGGCGGAATAGGGCCGCTATTGCTCAAAGGCCCCGATGCGTGGAGTGAGGATGCTGAGAGTATAACAGAGGTCTCGACGGTTGCGGTCTGAGTCATTGAGGCGGTTATCTGTTCTGGCACATTCGTCTGTCCCACGCGTGTGCCCGACACAGATATCGTGAAGGTTATTTGGGGTGGCGCAGAGGTGAGAGCGCTCGCTGGAAGGGTCAAAAATGTAAAAGAATCAAGACCAGAAGCACCAGATGCAAGCGTTGCGAGCGCAGGATCGGTACCCTGACTGAAAACGATCGTATGATTGGCGGATTGATAAAAACCGCTTGTGGTTTGAATGCTATTATAGTCGACCGCGGCACCAGAGATCGCAACTGAAACAGTCGCATTGGTAACGTCTGTTGAGAGTGTGTTGGTATAGGAAAGCGTGACATTTTGGCTCGTACCAGAAGTCACAACGACGTTCGATGATGTGTCCCCATTAACCGCGAGTGTCGTGCTAATGAATGGGGCCGTGATCGCAATTGCTACATCCTGAGTCATGTAAGCAATGGCAATTGTTTGATTCTGTGCAGTCTGCGCTGTCCCAACGGTAAAATGGAAAACAGGCTGTTCGCCTTGTTGTCCGGAAAGAGTGCCCGTAAGGGTTACTGTCGATTGGGCGCCAGGTAATAGAGTGCCAAGAAAGAAGCTCGAATTACTCAAGGGAAGTGAGGATGAGGCGACTGTAAAACCGAAAGGAAAGGCGCCCGTAAGAATGACGCCGTTAAGCGGTACGGTTGCGTTTGAACTGACTGTAAACGTAAGCGTAAAAGGAAGCCCTGAAACAGTTTCTATGGGAGCGTTCACGGAAAGCGAAAGTGGTGTGGTGGAAATCGTAAGTGCATAGGAAGATTTTTTTACGAAAACGGCATTGGAACCAGGAATATTATAAGAAAATGAGACGGGGGCTATGAGTGTTTGCCCCGCTCCACCGAACATTGCTGCTGAAACTGATCTGGTTACAGTCGCGCCACTCGCAAGCGTACCAAGATTCTCGGTATAACGCGGATAAGCTTGCAATGTATTTGTTGCTTCTCTTGTTCCATTCGGAAAATCAATCTCGACGGTTGCGTTTTGAATCGCAACTGGATTCTCATTTGTAATAGTGAGCAGGAGTTGTGCAGAGTTTCCAGCGGCAATTGTCGTCGGACCCTGAATATCTAAAGCAATTTTATTCACTGAGACCGAATTATCCCCTGTATAAAAAACATAAATAGTGATGCCGAGCGAGACAAAAAAGAAGAGGGCGGCTACAACAAGGAACACGCTCGCGAACCGTACATGTCGCTTACCTTTGCGTATAGCCTGTTGGAATGGGTCTTCTTCCCACTTGTGCGGTAAATCCTTCTCTTCCGTACTAATAAGTGGGGGGCGGGTATGGGGATCCATTGTGCGCCCATATAGACGCTCACGCGCGCGTTCTAACGACCCAAGATCATCTTCGGTTGGTAGTGCCATTAGTCTTCAGTATACCTCGTGTTATAACATTTCACCTTGTATGTTCTTGTTAATAGAAAATCTAAAGACCCGAGACGGAAATGCCATAATTAACACGCGTGACATAATCTGTACGAACCGTATTGATTTCCATGAGTATCGAGGGTGTAAACTCTGACACTTTGCCTGGAATCTCCCCAGTGTCAAAACCAAGTACCGCAAGTATACGTAGCACGGCGAGTACTTCAGCTGTTTTGTGCAAGGCATCAGAAAGTTTCGGGAGTGCCTCAAAAAAACCAGCGATTATGGAGAAAAGCTCGGGATCATGCACTTCGCCCACAACCAAACGCAACAATAAACCAGATACGCGTATCGCTGTTAAACGTGCTGAGACCGTTTCAAATTGAGAGAACCAGTTCACATCAAGAATCGCACCCACTATGCGCCAATCTTCTTTCCCACGTACAAGTACACATGAGCTTTCTGCAAATGTCGTAAGTGCGGAAGCAAGTTTTGCACCAGAACGACGAACACCTTGCGCACGCCCATGTACAAGACCGAGTTCGGGCGTAATGAGTGTGACAAAAGCATTTGCCTCCCCTGAGGGGGTCCTTGCTAGAATGATTCCGCGTGTTTCGTATTTATAACGCATCGCGGATCAAATCGAATCGTACATGGCCAGTCGACAATTCTACAGCATGCGCTCCTTCTGCATGGATTTTGGTATGCGCCACATCCTTCGGCATGAGCCCCTCCTTTTTACGCGCTTCGGCGACTGCACGCGCCATCTCCCGATCGTCACCCTCCTTGACGAGTTCGGGAGTAAGTGAAAAATCAAACTTGGTTGTTTGAGCATTCATTATTACCTTCTTCACGTTCAATTCTTCGATGAGAAGACTCCCGAATTCTTCTGGAAAATTTCCCGTGATGAAGAGTGCCGCGAGTGGCTGACGCAATTTAATTCCCTTCTGTTGGCGCATTTGCAGACCTATAGTTACAAAAGCGCGAAGACCTTCCATATCAGCACTGAGTTTCTTATCAACTTTGCCAGTCACTGGCCAATCAGCAAGATGCACGCTTATCGGATCATTCCTGCCCTTCACTTTCGAATACACTTCCTCAGCAAGGAATGGCGCAAATGGCGCGAGAAGTAAGGACGAGGTATGAAGGGTTTCGCGAAGAGTTGCTAGTGCAATAGAGTCACCCTCACGTACACGATCGCGAATGCGTCTCACATACCACTGCGAGAGATCCTCTGCGAGAGCCGCAATCGCGCGAGTTGCCTCAAACGGGCGGTAGTTTTCCATGGCGTCTGTAACCAGACAGACCGTTTCATTAACGCGAGTTTGTATCCAAAGGTCAATTATAGTCATCGTTCCTTCTTTTTCAGGAATATCCTTGAATAGCTCGTAAAACTTCGCGCTATTCCCCACCCATGAGAGAACCCTCGCTGCTTCCTTTACCGTCTTTTCATCGTAATTCTTCGAATCGCCCGCTTGCGCAACGCTGTACATCCAAAAACGCAACGTATCAACACCCCATTTATCTATCTCCGCCCACGGATCGACGACATTCCCTTTCGATTTACTCATCTTTTGACCTTCTGCATCAAGCAGGTGTCCAAGTGAAATTACGTTCTTAAAAGCCGCACCACGTCCTGTAAGTGTTCCGACAGCGAGTAGAGTATAAAACCAACCGCGCGTCTGATCTATTGCTTCGCTGATGAAGTCTGCCGGGTATTCAATCTTGTTCAGAAACTCTTCGAGTGATTCACCCGCGCGCTCCTTCGCAGCCTGTGCAAACGGCATCGCGCCTGAGTCGAACCACACATCCATAACTTCCTTTACCCTTCGTAATTCCGTTCCTTTTTCTGATATAAGAACAACATCGTCAATATACGGCCGATGCAGATCGAGTTCGTAGTCGTCATTGTGCGGAAGCGGAATGAAATCGATACAACGAACTTCGGCTTCTATTGCATCGCTAATTACTTCATTGAGTATACGGTCCGCAACTTCGACACCAGCTCCGGCAAGCAAGACCGCGGATGAATCGAATGTAATGCCATGCGTTACGATAAGTACTTTCTCGTTGGAAAAAGTATGCTCAACCTCATATATGAATGAACCGAACCTGCGTTTTGCATCCAGATAACTCTCGCCACCAGGAATTGGATCGGCGTAGCGGTGTGAACGCTTCCAATTCAAGAATGCTTCGTGTAAATCCCCGTTGTCCTTGCCGTTAAAGTCTCCAAAATTAAGCTCACGCAGACGTTCATCATACGTGATATGATTTTGAGGTATTCCAAGTCCCTCGGCAACTAGCTCTGCTGTCTGTCTCGTGCGCAAAAGCGGTGAGGCGTAAATTTTTGTCACCCCCATTGAGTGAAGTTCCT
>JAJXVZ010000030.1 GCA_021781865.1 bacterium
CACGCTGGACAACCGGTTTTCTCCGCAATGTTACGGGTGAGTATCGCAGCCTTATTGGTAATCGCCAGTACGGTGCGCTTGGTATGCTCATGCTACCGACCGGACTGCTCGCTATCGGAAGCAGTATTTTGCTCTTTTTTCTCGTACTATTTGAATTTGTACTCCATATTATAAACGCCCTCGCAATTCGTACGGGTATTCCGCTCTCTTATGCGCTCGTGCCACACGGTTCGTTTGATTGGTTTTATATCCCCACGAATTATTACCTATTACTCAGCATCGCCACGGTCGGTATGCTGCTCTCTTTGATAGTAATCGGCAAACGTATATCAAAAACACCAATGAGTCTTAAGATCGGTCTCATTTCATATGTACTCTTGTACGGTTTCATCGTACCGTTATGGCTTATGCGCGCAACAGCCGATGTTGCATTTGGAAAGCATCGCGGTTGGCGGTGGTAATTCGTAACCCATGTCACTGGTAACCCGAAATGCGCTTATAGCCCTCGGTATTACGATCGCGCTTGCAGGTACAGTTGCCTATGCCGTTAATTACCTTAACCGTGCGCGCGTCAGTGAACTCTCGACTATAGAGGACCAGATTTCAATTGACACGCTTTCCCTTGAGACACAGTTCTCTCTACTCGAAGAAGCACCTTGTGACAGCGCTGCGTCTTCAACCACGCTGACTGGGGAACTTGCTGATCTCGGTAGTCGCCTTTCCTACGCCGAGGGTCAACTCGGGAGTGAAAATTCGCAGGTAATACGATTGAAGGAACAGTATTCCCTGCTCGAAATACGCGACTACCTTATTACCAAACAACTCGCCGCTGCCTGCGGAACGAAACCTGTGACAGTTTTGTATTTCTATAGCAATGCCGGTGATTGCAGCTCCTGCGATAAGGCGGGTTACGCTTTATCCTATTTACGAAACACCTATCCAGCGCTCCGTGTGTATTCATTCGACTATAACCTCAACCTTGGTGCACTGAAGACCCTCATCACAATCCTGAGAGTCCGGGACTCGCTCCCCGCGTTCGTCGTGAACGGGAAACGATCTTATGGTTTTACATCTCTTAGTGATCTGGAGAAAAAATTTCCCAAAGGGACACTTGCCTCAACAACTGCGATAAATCAGAATTCTTGAACGAAACGCAAGCTGCGCCAAAATTTAGGAAAATGGGAACCTGTTTGATTCTGGAGCCGGAGGTCGGAATCGAACCGACGACCTGCTCATTACAAGTGAGCTGCTCTGCCAACTGAGCTACTCCGGCGTATCCTCCCTTACCGTACATCCACATCAGGATGTACTGTTTTGAGGCTATTTTTGAAGTCAGAAAGCGTCTTTACAAATGCACGTGCATTCACGCGCGGCGTAACGTCAAGCGATTGACGCATGCGAAAACGCCGAACAAAACGTGTGAGAAACCGCTCGATAGCGCGCACCACCTGAAGCGAGAAGTGCGCGCTATCATGCGCAATGCGATGAGCGAAGTGACGTAATGTCTCCCGCAGAAATGCACTTAGATCAATATGCGCCAAGATAAACTCGACACGTTCAACCTGCCGATCGAAATGTGCGCGCAATACCTCCAGAAAACGCGTGCCGCGTTTTGCTTCATACCACGTAAGCACCGAGAAACTAAGAAAAATAACGAGTGCTGCGAGAATAGCGATAAGGTATATCATGGCAATTAACGGGCAGAGAGACGTGCGAAACGACTAATCTCAACACGTTCGCCAAATTTTTGCGTTGCTTCGTTAAGAAGATCGCGCACGGTTCTATGTTCATCCTTGATAAACGGCTGCTCAAGAAGTACCTGATCACGAAAGTAACTCGCCAGTTTACCCTCCAAAATCTGTGCCTGCATGGCCTTTGGCTTTTGAGCAATTTCCTTTTCAAATACTGCAGTCGCGGTATTTCTTGTTTCATTCGGAATCTCCTCAACCGTACTATATTTAGGGTCAGTCGCCGCAACCTGCATTGCGATTTCCCGAGCAAGGGCAACAAAATCAGGATTTTTAGCAACGAAATCTGTTTCGCAAGAAAGGAGAACCATTGCACCAATATTTCCATCGTGGACGTAGCTCCCTATTGCTCCAGCGGCGAGCGTACGATTTGCCGATTTTTCAGCCGATGTCGCTGAATGTTTCTTGAGAATGACGGCGGCGGCGGCAATATCGCCCTCTGCCTCTTCAAGCGCCTTCTTACACTGCATGACCGATACTCCGGTCATCTCGCGCAACTCCTTTATTCTTTCAGTCGTAATTTCCATGGTAAAAAGATAATAACATGCTCAGCGCTGCCGCCTGTGCCGGGTTACGCAACCTGCCCTTTTTTGAAGGCTTCAATGAGTTCGGCGAGAATGAGCCGGACAGTTTCGCGTGACGTATCATTTGCGACAATCGGGTAAGTAATTTCCCGCAAGTCACAATCCGAACTCATGATAGCGATAATGGGGATGCCCGCCTCATTTGCCTCTTTGACCGCATGTTTCTCGTGTTTAGGGTCGACGACGAGAAGCGCGTCCGGACGCTTCGCGAGCTCGGTAATACCATCAAGGCGGCCCGTGAGACGCTTTCTTTCCCTTTCGATTTTCACAAGTTCTAGCTTCGTGTGTTGTTTCGCAAGCGTGCCCGCCTCTCCTTTTTCTAAGAGCTCTGCGAGCCGATCGATGCGCTTCTTTATTTCGCTCCAATTGGAGATAGTACCCCCGAGCCACCGTGCTGCGACGTAAGGAGCGCCAATATCTTGTGCCGCTTTCTTTACAAGAGCGGCTACCTCGACTTTCCCGCCAACGAGAAGAACCGTCTTCCCTTCTTTTGCGAGCGCGGCCATAATACCTTTCGCAACCTCAAGCTGTCCAACCGTCTTCGTAAGATCGAAGATCTCCTGTCTTCCTTTCGTACCGACAAGGAAAGGTTTCATTGAGGGATGCCGACGACTTTTTACCTGCGCAAAATGCGCCCCCGCATCGAAAAGGCGCTTGAGTTCCGTCGTATCTTTTACCGCCGTCATTTCATAATACCTTACTCGAATTTCATCCCTTGCGCAAGCGCTTCAATAATGTCATCGATACCGCCTGCGAGAATCTTCGGCAAATTATGCCACGATACCTTCAGCCGATGATCGGTGACTCGGTCTTGCAAGTAGTTATATGTGCGGATTTTTTCGGAACGATCGCCCGTACCTATCTGCGCTTTTCGAGCTGCTGCATGCTTTCTAGCTTCTTCCTCTTCGTGTAGGAACTCGAGTTTCGCGGTGAGAATCTGCATGGCTTTCTCGCGATTCGCTCGTTGGCTACGCTCGGATGAGGAACGTACGTCAATACCGGTCGGTTTGTGAATAAGCCGTACGGCTGTTTCCACCTTATTCACATTTTGCCCTCCGGCTCCACCACTCCGCGAGAATTCTATATCGATATCAGATGGGTTAATCTCTATCCTCGACTTCGTGCGAACAGGAAGCACGGCAATCGAGACGGTCGAAGTGTGAATACGGCCTGATTTTTCGGTAAGCGGCACACGCTGAACCCGGTGCACGCCGGTCTCATAGCGCAGCGCGTCATATGCTTCGGCTCCTGCGATCTCAAGCGTAAGATCGTCGATGGAATGCGTTTTCCAACCCCGTCGCTCGGCATACTTTTGGTACATGTCTTTCAGATCATGCGCGAATATACCCGCCTCGTCTCCACCCGCAGCGGCGCGCAGTTCCATCACAACAAGCGCTGGTTGTTCAACCTCTTCCGTTTCTTTCGTAAGGATGCGCTCTATTTCGCCAAGAACATCCCTCTGCCGCGCCCGCAGCCTGGAAGTCTCTTCTTCGGCCAAAACTTTCAATTCGATATCTGTTTCGGTGACATTGCGCGTGTCCGTTATTTCCTTCTCAAGACGCTCATATTCCTCCGCGAGATATGCGGTGGCGAAGTTCTTTTTAAATTCAGGAGAATACTCCACCTATTTCTTTTTTGCAGCGCGCCGTTTGAAGCGCTCTACGCGACCCGCCTTGTCGAGTGTGCGCTCTTCGCCTGTGTAAAAAGGATGTGATTGGCTCGAAATCTCTATGATTGTTTTCGGGTACTCTTTTCCCTCAAAAGTCGTTGTTTCGGTGGTCACAATAGTTGATCCTATGAGAAAACGCGCACCCGATGCGAGATCTTCAAACACGACCGGTCGATACCCCGACGGATGTATGTCCTTTTTCATAGAACGTATGCTAGCACGGCTTTAGAATTGTTGGAAGACGGGGAGAATATTCACGATAGCCTGCGCGGTAACCGGAGAACCTTTCGTGTTGCAAGCGATCGTGAATATAGTCTGTTGCGTAATACCAGTAGACGTCGCGGATCCAGTGAAATTGCCGTTGGTATCAGAAGAACCATTTGCAAGCAGAATGGTTGAATTACTCCCCTTAACCGTACAGGAACTCACATCGGTTGCTTTCCAGCTGATGACAGAAGTACCACCTGGTGACACAGACGATACTCGTTCCGGATTTGCGGTGATAGAGACATTCGGTTGTATCACTGTCACACTTGTGTTGCTTGTGGCGGAACCTCCTGGATTCGAGCAAGTGACACTGTATGGCACAGAACAAGTCGAGGAACCATTGGTCACGCACTGTGGGGTGACTGAGACAGTACCAGTAGTGGCGTTTGCAGTGAAGCCATTGCCACTACAGGAAGAAGCGTTCGTTGAACCCCACTTCAGAGTTGTCTGTTGACCATTGACAACAGTTCCTGGAGTTGCAGTAAGCGTAGCGGTTGGTGTTGGATATACGGTGATAATACTTGAACCTCCTCCGTTTGAATTAGTAGTACATGTGATAGGTCCAGATGAGTTTCCATTTGAATCCTTGATTGTCACGGTACCATTTTCATTTGTTTGGGTAATAACATTATATACCGCGGAGACAACCTGAGAGGAACCTGAGAGATTGCCAGAACCGCTCCAAGAATAAGTATAGCCGCTGCCAGAACCGCCAGTTGGGGTCGTGGCCGACCATGTGAAAGAGGTATTTGAATCTCCGACTGTAGGAGAGACTGAGCAGGAAGAAGATATAGGAACATTGAGTTGAACACCGTAGGGAGTTCCTTGCGCAATTCCCTGCACACTTATCCAACCAATGTCATTAGAGCCCCAGGCATAACCACTCCATAAGCCAGTTGTTGTACTCTGCGTAATACCATTGAGTGAGATCCACCCATCCCAACCGCTGTTATTTGGATTCAGACTCCCGCTACAGCCAGT
>JAJXVZ010000008.1 GCA_021781865.1 bacterium
AGAGGAGATGTCGGAGTTGTAGAGGTTCCGAAGATATTGTCCCTGTTCAATATTCCGTCAATGTACAGTTCGTATTTGGAAACACCAATATCACCGTTCGCGTCCTTCCATGTGAACACGGGGGATGTCGTTGTAGAGATGGCATTATTTGCAGATGCGGAGGCGAATGAAATGCCTCCTTGGCTGATAGGTCCGAGAACATTGTAGGTATCGATACGAGAGAAATGTGCGAGACTATCGGTGCTATTGTCGGCGGTGAACCATACGAAATGAGCATTATTTACGGGCATGTAAATAGGGGTCAGCGTGCTTGTTGCGGTTGTACCCATGTACTGCATGACTTCTTCGCCCCCGAGGCCCTGTATTTGTGACAGGGTAAGCTCGTTTTCTTCGAATCCCGGAGTCGTGGTAGCAAATTCAAACAGCACATCCTTGACGCGGCGGGTTTGCCGGAAAGGAAATACAGTAAACGTGATCTGCATACCCAGTGTGTTTTGAATAGTAGTAGCGGTCGCTTCTGGAGGTTGAAGAAGAATTTGGCTATCGGTGAGCATATTGGTGGTTGTCGCCGTCACTACCCCGAATCCGTATGTGCTCGGAGAATAACCCGTCGCCCAGTTCGTCCCGCTCTGTCGCATCGCCGCCTTCACGTCAAAGAGATTCCATGTCGGATGCTCATACAAGAGCCATCCCATCACTCCGGAATTCGCCGCTGTTAAACACGACAGAGTCGTATCGGTTCCGCAGTATACGGATTGATTCAACGTCCATTCAACTCCCGCGCCACTTCCAAAAGCCGCATTGCCAGGAGCGGTATACAGCGTAGGAGGCTCTTGTATGTCACCTGACGTAAGTTCGTTGGTAAACGCGTAGTTATCAGTGATATTATAACTGGAAAATGCATTATATTCTGGGATTGAATCTCCGGTATAGCCAGTAAAAGAGGTGGTAAAAATCTGGAAAGGAAACTGAGGAGAAGTTGTAGCGTCCGATGAGTTACAGTACTCAAAATTTGAGTTTGTTCCTACGGCAACGGCGGGATCATATCCCGCAAAAACTGTATTACCACTCGAACAAGGGTCAGTGGATGCCGTGGTGTAGTCAATCGTAAATTGCGAACTCGTGTAAGGACTTCCGAGCAATTTATCGATTGCCGTCCCGATCTCAGAATAGTAATGACTGCTGTTTGACAAAATTCCAATAGGCGCCGCCCATGCTCCCCTGATTCCTATATAAAAAAAACTGATGAGTACCAACACAATAATGACTCGGCGCATATTTTTTTATTATAAACTCGTTTATAAGAACAACAACTCCGGTATCATTTTTTCCGTATCTCAAAATACAGTTACGATGATGTTAATAAGACTATAAATTTATCCTTCTCCAGATTCCCCATTTTCCCCTCGAAATCGCCCCGAAGTATCCATGCGCCGGAGTGACTCCGATCGCTCTTTGCCAAGCGGCCACCGCAGCTTTTGTTTCTGAACCGAAGTAGCCTGTAGCACCCGCCTGAATCATATAACCGACAGAGAGAAGGCTCTTTTGCAAACACACAACGTCGTTTCCTCGCGTACCGATCGTTAGACTCCGCGTGAAAGAGCAAGATAGATTGGTTGCAGAATTCATTGGAGGTATCGAGGTACCCGTGAGCGCAGCATCCACTTTGATGAGCGTTGCATTCCCTACCCCGAAGGAAGACAAGATCGAAAGAATTGATTGAATCTGAAGGGTCGTAAGAATTGGAATTTTCGTCGTTATCGAAGAGGTACTTGCGGCTATTGTGGACGTAGCTTGCGTTACAACAGACGTTGTTGCTATAGAAAAACTGGGTACGGACGAGAAGTTTGACGCCGGGCTTGCGCTACTAACAGATATGGGTGAGATGGAACCGGACGAGCAGCCTGTAGTTTTTAACGTTTGATCAGGGGAAACCGATCGGTTCCCGTAGACATCAATAGATATGACCGCATAGTGATATGTCGTACAAGCAGAGAGCGGTGATAGCGTAGCCGTGTGTGTTGTCACATAAGCGCCGTCATATGTCGTCGATGCAGCATATGCAACTGCCGTAGTTCCATATTCGACCTGAGTATCTGCGACCTCATTGGTAGTCCACGAAACTGTCGCTGCACCTGACGCAGATGATGCGCTGATAGATGAGAGCAGTGGTGGCGTTACGACTGGCGCTGCGTTGATATGTATTCCGGTAAGTGCGGTATCGACGAACACGCGATAGAAACGAACATCAGTTACATTATTTGGAAGCGGTGAGAGTACGGAGGGGACCTCGGTTCTCAGTTGAGCGAGCGTCTCGGTGAGAAACGGCTCGCTGGCCGTTCCTTGATCAGGAACTTCCGCGATATTTGTACTGGGTATCGGTGTGGTCGAAGATGCGGTTAAGCTGTTCAGGATCTCACTCTCAACCGCTGGCGTCGAATTATTGACGAAAGAATCATTATTGATGGCAACAAGCCCGAGCCCGAGCGCTACCCCGTTTGAACCGTTACCGTTTATGACGGCATTGCAAGTCATGCTGAGGTTGACGAGCGCCGCTACGCCGTGGAAGTTGTTAAAATCGGCAGCAGATCCCGACGAACAATTAGGCTGATACAGAGTCGAACCGACGTAGGAAAGAGTGCTTGTACCTACGGTATCCGCAATCTGTTCGCCTCCACCTCCGCTAGCATCGTTCCAGGTATACCTAATTCCGAGATGCCCACCGTTCGAGATCTCGTAACTTAAATTGTTTCCGCTTGAACTGCCGGCAAAAATATTTGTTGCGCTACCCTTCCAAAGATCGTGGGCCGCATATGGCCCTCCTGTCACTTCGACGCTCGGAGCATTATTAACACTTTGCGCATCAGAATGCTCAAAATCGTGCAATTGCACATTGGTGTAATCGAGTGCATCGGCAAAAAAATTCGTGTATGAATGGGATAAGAATGGAGATTCCATAAAGACGCTACTTCCAGGTTGATCTGCATTGTCAATCTCGATGCCATCGGCTGAATTATTATTCCCGCCCACAGATATTTCACGCAAAGTCGCTTTGCTTGGACCTTCAAGTCGTATAACAGGACCGGTTGTCGTTCCGTTCCAGAATAGGCGTGATCGATAGCCGTCACCGATTATCTGCAAATTGTTATCCGCGGGTACATCAATTGTCTCGGTTATATCATACGTACCGGCAGGAATATGTACTACCGATTCAGCGTTTGTAGATGTAGCAGCTTCGTTTATTGCCTGTTGAATTTGCGCCGATGTTGAGCCTGGCGATACTTCAAATATTTGAGGATTATTGTTGGGCGGCGTGCCAGGCAAGGTTGGCATTGCTGGACTGATGGTATTCCAGGCGACGATCTGATTGTTGACAGAGTGATAATGTCCGTTGGTGTCATAAGTCGATGAGGAAACGGTGAAAGTATTGTTCATCGAGAATAAATCAGAAAACTGATTCCCGGTCATCATAACAACTGGACCACTCGTTACTCCTTCTCGGCTACGTATAGTATTGTCAAGTAAAACGACTGGACCGAAATTACCCACTGAAATTGATGTAGTTGCAGTCGTGTCGAGAATAGTATTATCGTTGATCGTGATGTTAGCTGGGTTACCCGAGTTGACCGTGTATAGGAACTGGTGAGAGTCAATCGAATAATTTCCATAAAAATTGAAGACCCCCGTCGCACCGATAGTGATATCCGAAGAAGTTGAATTTTCAAAAATGCTGTTGAAAACGTGAAAGTTCCCCGCGCCTGGATAGTTGGTTACGCCATTGGCATCGTTCTGGAAAAGCGAGTCCCATATCCACATATCGAGCGCATTGTAGTTCTTCATTGCCACACCGGCCACGTCATCGTTGAGGTATTGATCGCGCAACATCGAGGTTTCAGCACAGCCGTAACCCAAGTTTCCGCAGCGGAAACCGGTACCCACATTTTCAAATATGTCATCAGCATATTGATTTGAGGTATCGAAATACCCCGTACTATCGTCCCATGATTGATCAACGGCTACATTTGCTACTCCTTGGCCATTGAACGTCAAACGGTCGATACGCGAATAGGCCATACCATTGATATAGAGCATCGTTGAAGTCGCGCTGGAGGGGCCGCCCCAGATAATTTTTGTGTCAGATGGATCTTCACCGATTATATTTACGTATATTTTGTTTGATAAATTCAACGTCTTGGTGATTAAATAGGTACCTGCGGGGAAATATAGTGTGGTCGTTGCGGACCCTAAATCATTTAGAGCTGCCTGGATAGCTGCCGTGTCATCGGTTGTGCCGTCACCTTTCGCGCCGTACATGGTCTGAACGTTTGTCCAGCTTGGGAATGGCCCAACAAAATCTTCATTACCCATTGCTTGAGCCTGCGGCGATCCGAAAAAGAAAATCGCTCCACCTACTACGCACGACACGCAAACAAATATGGCAATTACCTTTTGATCACTAAAGTTAAAAAATAAGGCACAGTTTCGCCAATGCATAATTTATATTAAAGCATAAATTATCACCGCACATGCGCTGGATAAATAAAATCTGTCACACAGTCTCCCTGGCCGAAGGTTTGGAAATGTATTGTTCCCAATAAACACAGCGTGAAGTTCCTTCATAGAGAACCTGTTTGGCACTTACTCTCTTACAATAAGACCTCGCATGAACAAACAGAACAAAAACTAACTACCCGGACGAAAATTATTTCCGTTCGGGTAGTGCTACTAAATCTAGTGCAATTATTATAATGTTCTGGATTTTTTTAACACAGTAAGGAGCTCACCAGACCATTTCACCAACTCGTCAGCAAGTTTACACGTACTTCTGACGCACAGAACGACACCAACCCAGCTACAAATTTCAACACCTCCTGATAGCAAGAGGAAAGAAGTGTTCTTGGTTGAGGCCCCATAAAAAAACACGAAGGCACTGACAACCCCGACGGAAATGAAAAACGGTATTGTGTACAGATACAAATCCCATTTTTTGAGAATATTTTTTCTCATTAACGGCTCCTCCTTAATAATTGAGTTGGTGACGAACTAACTGATTATAATTATTAATTATAATGAATATTATGTCAAATTCTCATGGTTGAAACACACTCTCAATTACCCGTTCAAGAGACTCCTAGTCTGCCATACCAAACACTGGTGCATTTTGTTTGTTATTCTAGCGATGTGGCACCTCTTAAGAATCCATTGGAACCAAATCATCCTCGAGACCAAGAAGTGGCAGAGATGAATGTCCTTTTGGAAGAGTATAGGCAGTAGATAAAGAAAAAGCCCAGGTCGTACCGGGCTTTTAACTCTTGTGAATCGAGTTGAGATTCCAATCTGGTTGATTCGCGTACTTGTGCCCACGCATGGGTAGATGGAAGACATCTTCCAGACCGCTGGGCATTGGGTTATGACACCACCACCCGCCTGCGCCGAGGCTTCAGCGCAGGCGGGGAGCTACACCGCTGACAATTTTAAGTTTTTCTTTGGCGGCATTAAATTCAAAATTCGCCTATGCGCTTGCGCATTATATAGCTAATAGCTTATCAGAGTGGAAGTGTAAAAATTATTCGAACAGGCCCCACTTAGATCGAAGTATCAGATAAAGAATTACTGGTCCAGCTAAACCAAGAATGGTAGAAATTATCCCTAACCCAACTATTAGATTCAAGATGAAAGCTAAAGCGGCCATTCCGCAAAAAGCAAGAAATGCCCACTTTTTCCACATGAATAAAAATATCGTAAATACAACATTAGCTAATCCCAGAAATCCGTATATATACCATATCCAAGATGGCACATTCGGATATATAGCAATTATGGATGAGTTCCACATTAGATATGTGAATGCGGTTCCGGCATTGACGATTAACATTAAAACTAACCAAAACGTTAACAACTTACCACGTTTTTTACTTTCTATGTTTTGCGACACTGAATTCCCAAATGTTTCTGGCATAATATTTTCTTTAAATATGATTAAAAAAATTCTTTTCCCTGAATTAAAATATGGTTCGCGCCGATGTTTTTCTCTGGGTTCTTTTGCAGTTTTGAGCGGTGCGGCTCCGCCGCCCTCTGTCGCCAAGGCTTTGGCAGGCAGGCTACGAAATGGGTTCGCACTAATTCAAGAATAGAGCACTAGGTAGGAAATTGCAAGTTTGATACAGCTATCTCGCTTCGTTTGGCTGCCTCAAACTTGCAATTTCCTTTGGTGCGCCGGGAAGGATTCGAACCTTCGTAGGGCTATGCCCGACAGGTTTACAGCCTGTTGCGATTGACCACTCCGCCACCGACGCAATGCGCTTCACTATAGCGGATTTTGCATTTATTTCCATCTTTTGGACGAAGGAGGACAACTTTCAAGGGTATCTCGATCTACACTCTACAAGCGACCGCGGTTCATTTCAAAATGAGAACAAGTACTCCCTGTTTGCCCTTTCGCACAAGAGCGTAGCCATTTGCGAGATCGCCCAAATAGATCTTTTGGTCCGGGTTTTTAATCGGCTGGCCGGAAAGGGTGACACTATCCCCTTCGATGAGACGGCGCGCATTTGACTTTGAGGAAGCGAGGCCGCCAGTTACAAGCGCTTCAGCAAGCGAGAAACCGTCCTTGAGCCGCGATTTAGGAAGTTTTACTGAAGGCGCCTCAGCAAGCACGACAGAAAGTGCCTCTTGAGAAATTTTATGAAAAGAAACACCGCTGAAAAGCGCATCGGCGGCGGCGGCGCAAGTCGCTGCCGTCGCAGGACCATGTACAATTTCAGTCACAATCCGCGCGAGCGTTTTTTGGGCTTGCCGTTCACCGGGGTTGCCTTGGTGGAGTTTCATAAGTATCTCGATTTCAGAAGATGGCAAGAAAGTGTAAACATTGAGATAATTCTCAATGTTTGTATCTGGAAGATTCACCCAAAATTGATAGAAACGGAATGGGGATGTTTTTTTTGGATCGAGCCAAATTGCATTACCTTCGCTCTTGCCAAATTTCTTACCGGTGGCATCGGTGACAATCGGCGTCGTAAATGCATATACGTCTTTACCAAGTTTCTTGTGAACAAGATCGACGCCAGAGAGTGCATTAGTCCATTGATCCGTTCCGCTGATCTGGAGATCAACATTATATTTCTGATGAAGCGTTAGGTAATCGAATCCTTGAAGAAGGGTGTAAGTAAATTCGGTATAAGATATGTTCTCGTCCGGCGTATCAAGACGTTTCCTTATGATTTCGCGTTTAATCAAGTCGTTAACGGTAAAATATTTCCCAATATCCCGAAGAAATGGAACAAGTTTAATAGTCATAAGCCAATTGGCGTTGTCAACGATCGTAAATGGTAGTGTCCCAAGTATTTTTCTTAGCTGTTTTTTCAATGCACGCGTGTTTGCCTTAACCGTTTTCGCATCAAGCATTGGACGTTCTCCTTGTTCCTTCGGGTCACCGATCATACCCGTACCGCCACCCACGAGAAAAACGAGTTTGTGCCCCGCATCGCCGATGCGTTTCATAAGAAGTACGACAGCAAGATTACCAACGTGCATTGAGTCTGCTGACGGATCAACCCCCCAATAAACCGTTCTCGGTGTGCCAAGAACCTTCTCTACAGGAGCGGAAAAATGTTCTATAAGCCTACGTTTATTTAATTCTTCGAAGAAGGTCATGCGGAGACTATAGCACTACTGGGCAAGGAAAAAGAGTCCTGCCGCCGGAGCAATAAACCACCAAAAGAAAAGATTTTTCGGAGCAAAAAGAATGCTGATAGCGGGCGTAAAATGATAAAACGAAGCGACAGGAAATATATGATATGCGAGTGCAAGCAAAAATGCAGCGGCAAAGAATGAGAGCGCTATAAGCCCGAACAGACCGATATTGAGAAAATCAGAAACAACAACCCGTCGTAAGATTACATAAAACACGAAGGTGAGACCCATATACAGACCGATGCGTGCAAGTAGTGCGGTTAACGCAGGCGCACTTGGAAGGTAAGAAAGGTACGGGAACGCAATATAAACCGCGTATGCGCAATAGAACGCAAGTAAAACTGCGACGAAAGGACCACGCCCGACATACCACGCAAAGAGAAAGAAAATTGAAAGTAAAATAAGAACGATGAAAAAATCGCCCGCGACACTCCACACCGAAAGTGCCGTGTGGGTTGCAAGTGTATTCACTTGGGCAATGGCACTCGTGGTGGTCGTGGCAATCATGCCCTCAAGTATATACGATATCTAGAGCCCTTCAGATTTCAAATCCTCGACGATTTTTTTCGCCTTGCTAGAAAGTTTGTGAGGAAGTGCAACCTCAAGACGGATAATAAGATCACCGCGACGGCTGTCAATCGGAACACCCTTACCGGCAATACGTAGATGTTCCTCTGCACGTTTCATCGAAGGAATTTTGACTTCGAGCATTTTTCCCTCGAGAATTTCAATAGGAACAACGGTACCAAGAAGTGCATCGGAGAGTTTTACCGGGAGATTCATTATCAAATTTGACCCTTCGCGTCGGAAGACCGGGTGGGGCTTCACGTGTATCTTCACATAAAGATCACCCGCAGTGCCAGCCTTAATCGCTTCGCCCTGCTGTGGCAAACGTATCATTTCACCGTTATCAATGCCGGCAGGTACGTTAATTTTAATCTCATCTTCTTTTCTGCGGACACCATGTCCTTTGCATTCAGTACATTTTTCTTTTGGTATTTTTCCACTGCCACTGCAGACAGTACAAACACGCACATTCGTAAATTGTCCGAGAATAGAATTGCGCGTCTCATGAATACGTCCGCTGCCGTTACAAGTCGCACAAACCATAAGTTCGGTACCGGGCAAACCACCAGTACCGTGACAAAGATTGCATGTTGAAACTTTTGCTATCAAGACGGCACGCGTAGTACCGAATATGGAATCTTTAAATGGAATTTCCAAATCGATAGAAATATCCCGACCACGGGACGTTCGAGTAGTGTTACCACGCGCACCTCCGAAAATATCACCGAAATCAAATTCCGTTCCTTGCTCAAAACCACGTTGAAATTGACTGAAATCAAATCCGCCAAAGCCTTGTGAACCTGCCTTCCCAGACCACGGGGGAGGCGACCCTCCGGCAAATGCTTGACCGTATGTATCATATTCTCGGCGTTTCTTATCATCACTTAAAATGGCGTAGGCTTCGGTAATCTCTTTGAATTTTGATTCATCGGTACCGCCCTTGTCGGGATGATACTTGTGCGCGAGTTTTCTGAATGCTTTTTTAATATCGTCCTTACTCGCTTTTTTGTCGACGCCTAAAACAGTGTAGTAATCTTTTGGCATGGTGTGATTATTATACGCTCCTTATTTTTTGTATGCAAAATACAATATCTCCCGATAAAAATGCAGGGAATAATTCGAGAACGGTTACTAGTTTAATTGCAGATCAAGCAAATCTAATCGTCCCAATTTGATATCAGAATTAGGATTTTTCTTTAAATTCCGCATCTGTAGGTCCCGTAGGGTTAGGAGGAGATTGGCCATCGACGTCGGAGGCAGGCGGCGTTTGATTTTTCATCATCGCCTCACCTATTTTAGAAAGTGTTTGCGAAAGCATTTCGATCGCAGACTTTATCGTTGATGAATCTTCGCTGGCTCGCGCAGTCTTTAATGCATCAATCTTATCCTGCACATCCTTCACTACTTCAGTTCCGACTTTCTCACCATTTTCCTTAACCGCTTTCTCAGCGGCATAAATAACTTGATCAGCAGTGTTGCGTACCTCAACAAGTTCCTTGCGTTTCTCATCATCAGTCGCATGAGCTTCGGCATCTGCTTTCATTTTATCAATATCTCCTTTTGAAAGCCCCGTCGACCCTTCGATACGGATACTCTGTTCCTTCCCCGTCGTCTTTTCTTTTGCCTTCACGGTAAGAATACCTGAGGCGTCGATATCGAACGTCACTTCGATTTGCGGCATACCGCGCGGTGCAGGCGGGATACCATCGAGCATAAACTTGCCGAGTGATTTATTATCGGCGCTCATCGCGCGTTCACCCTGCGTAATGTGAATTTCAACCGAAGATTGATTGTCAGCAGCGGTCGAAAATGTCTGAGAACGACTAGTAGGTATTGCCGTATTACGTTCGACTAGTTTTGTCGCAACGCCGCCCATCGTTTCAATAGAAAGAGAAAGCGGTATAACATCGACGAGCAAAATATCTTTTACGTCGCCCTGAAGAATGCCTGCTTGAATAGCTGCACCAATGGCAACGACTTCGTCTGGATTTACACTCATGTTCGGTTTCTTGGCAAAGAATTTTTCAACAGCCGTCTGAATCGCTGGCATGCGCGTCTGCCCACCGACCAGTATTACCTCATTGATTTCTCCCGTTTTAAACGGTGATGCTTCCATTGCACGTTTCGTTATAGCCATGGCACGCTCGATGAATTCTCCCGCGAGATCTTCGAGTTTTGCACGGGTCATTTTTATGAGCAGATGACGCGGACCTGAAGCGTCGGAAGTGAGGAATGGGATATTAATTTCAGTTTCCATCGCGCTTGAAAGCTCGATTTTTGCTTTCTCCGCAGCCTCATCAAGACGTTGACGCGCCAACGCATCGCCGAGCACATCAATGCCACTTTCTTTTTTGAACTCACTCGCGAGCCAGTTAATGATTTTCTGGTCGATATCCTTACCACCAAGGTGCGCATCACCATCGGTACTCTTTACCTCGATAACATCGCCACCTACCTCGAGCACTGAAATGTCGAAGGTGCCGCCGCCAAAATCGAAAACGGCAATTTTTTCGTCCTTTTTTTTGTTAAAACCATACGCGAGTGCAGCTGCAGTTGGTTCATTAATTATGCGTTTTACATCAAGACCGGCAATCTGTCCTGCAGCTTTTGTAGCATTTCTTTGATCGTCGTTAAAATATGCCGGGACAGTGATAACCGCCTCGGTTATTTTCTCACCAAGTCTCGCCTCCGCATCAGTCTTCAATTTCCCGAGAATCATCGCTGAAATCTCTTCGGGGCGATACCATTTCTCAGTCATTTTTACCTCAATACCGCCATTACTGGCTTTCCGCATCTCAAAAGGAACAGCGGCTTTGTCTTTTTGCACAGCAGGTTCATCGAAAGAATGTCCGATGAAACGCTTGATTTGAAAAATCGTATTCAACGGATTGGTAACCGACTGGCGTTTAGCGAGTGTCCCGACGATGCGTTCGCCGCTCTTCCCCACCGCAATAATAGAGGGAGTTGTGCGTGCGCCTTCGGCATTTTCAAGAATGCGTGGTTCGCCCCCTTCAACAATCGCCATCGCGGAATTCGTGGTGCCCAAATCGATGCCAAGAATTTTTGCCATATTTTAAAAGTTAGAAATTTATTTTACGCCTCTTGTTTCTCGCTTGCAAAGTGTCCCACACGAACTTTTGCGGGACGAATAACGGAATCACCAATCCTCCACCCTTTTTCGAGCACAACCGTGACGGTGTCATCCATTTGGGAAGAATTAATTACATCTTGTCCAAGCGCATCGTGCAATGCCGGATTGAAGTGTTCTCCGACGACACCGAGCGCGGTTAGACCAAGTATGGCGAAAGCGTTTTCAAGCTGTCGGGCGATAGCTAAAAATCCTTCAGGAATCTCGCCGTGTTCTTTAGAGCGCTCTAAGGCGTCAAAAGCGGGCAGCAGAGTACTCACAGCCTTCACAAGTCCTCGTGTTTCTGACGTTTTAGCCTCCTCTTCGAATCGTTTGAGTGCATTTACGTAATCCGCTTTCGCCCGCTGCCAGCCACTCATGTATTCTTGTTTTTCCTTTCGGCATATGTTTAACGCATCGCGCATCTTAACGAGTTTATTTTCTGTTTTGTCTTCCGCTTCGACGTCTTCAGTCTCAAATTCAAGGTCATCCTGTTCATCCATACTTTACTATTATGCCTGAAACAATATATGGCGTCAAAAGTAGCTAAAGAAACAAAGGGAACTGAACTAGCGCTTACTCCACTGTGGTGCCTTACGCGCTTTCTTAAGTCCCGGTTTCTTACGCTCTTTAGCTCGTGGGTCACGTCGCAGAAACTTTGCGGCCTTGAGGACTGCGCGTGTATTCGGCTCTGCTTTCGTAATCGCACGGCTGATTGCATGACGAACGGCATCAGCCTGTGCTGCGATACCGCCACCCGAGACGTGTGCAACGACCGCATAGTGCTCGGCGCTCTGGGCAGTCGCGAGTGCTTCTTCGGCAATTTTAGCGCGTTCATTCGTTTTGAAATATTCTTTTGCGCTTTTGCCGTTGATCGTCACACTTCCTTTCGGAGCTTTTGTCATGCGCACACTCGCGATAGCGGTTTTGCGACGCCCAACTGCGGTGATAAAGGTTGTGGTGCTCATACTATTACGCATTTACAATCAGATTTTTCATGCGCGGCATACGCAGTTTGTTGCGCGGGATCATACCATCGACCGTCTTTCTGACGACCTCTGCGATGCCTTTCTTCTCAATCATTTCGTCCATACGCATCTCGCGCTGACCTCCTGGATAGCCCGTGTAGCGAAAATACACCTTGCCCTTTATTCGACGTGCAGGGAGATGCAGCTTGCTCGCATTTTGAATGACAACGTGTACGGGTAACGCCTGATTTTTGCTGAAATGCACGGAACGTTTTCCAAGAAGTGCGTGGGCAGCTTCGCTCGCTACGCGTCCAATGGTGCGATCGGTCGCATCAATTGTGTAGGTTGTTGATTCCAGTTTTATGTTGAGGGTCATGACTTTGTACTTTTACTAGACAAAAGCAATATAAGCAAGTTTCCGCGCATCGTTTGTACCACGTTCGGTACGTTTTACAATGCGCGTATAACCACCTGCGCGCGTCGCGTATCGTGGAGCAATCGAGTCAAAAAGTTTCTTTACAACAACGTCATCACCAATGTGTGTTTTTGTGAGGCGTCGACTTGCAAGAGTATTTTTTTTTGCATACGTCACAAGCCGTTCGACAAACGGACGAAGTGCCTTGGCCTTTGCCTCCGTTGTAGAAATACGTTCATGAATGACGAGTGAGCGTGCGAGTGAGCGCAAAAGCGCTTTGCGCTGATTAGTCGGACGACCGAAAGTTCGTGCTTTTTTAGTGTACGCCATAGATTATCACTCACCTTTGAGTGTGAGGCCGAAACCGGCAAGCGCGTGCGCAATTTCCTCAACGGCCTTTTCTCCGATGCCATCAATTTCCTTAAGAGCACTCGCTGTCTTCCGTGCAAGACCGGCAGCACTCTTAATGCCAGCGCCTTCCAAAGCCGACACAACGCGCGCAGGAAGATCGAGATCGATGATCTTTACTTTTGTTGCTCCTGCGCCCGGCAGAGCGTCGCTAGCTTCTACGGAAGAAATCGATCCGTTGTTATTTATTGAGCCGTTCTCTTGGAAACCAATGATCGCTTTTAATTGGTGAATCATGGTTTCAATTGATTGCTCAAGTGCCTCGCGTGGCGCGATTGTGCCGTTAGTTTCGACAAGAACACGCAAACGATTAAAGTCGGTGCGATTACCGGCGCGCATGTTTTCCACCTCATAATTCACGCGGCGAATGGGTGTGAAAGTTGCATCAAGCGCAATGACACCAATATCGACCTTGTCGCGAGTAAGCACCTCGCGCGGCACATACCCAAGTCCGCGCTCAATCGTCGCTTCAAGCTCGAGTGACGCCTTTCCTGAAAGGTCTGCGATATGCTGTTCCGGATTTTTTATTTCCACCTGACTGGGGAGAGTGAAGTTTTTCGCGGTAATTTCGGTAGTCCCTTTTGCCGAAAGTGATATCGTTTGCGGCTCATCTCCATGAAGGACAAAGTGTACACGCTTGAGATTCAATAGCATTTCCATAACGGTTTCGCGTACACCGTCGATAGTGGCAAATTCGTGAGGAACCCCCTCGATTTTCACTTGCGTGATAGCTGCTCCTGGAAGGGAGGAAAGAATGATGCGGCGAAGCGAATTGCCAAGTGTATGGCCATAACCTGGATATAGAGAATCAATCTCATAAACACCTTGTGTTTCCTCTTCAGAAACGATACGAGGTTTGCTCGGAAGTGTGATGTGGTATTCCATAACGCAATCGTAATTACCCGTTAATTAATAGCTATGAACGCGAATAAAATTATCTCGTGTAGAACGAGAGCACGGCTGTAAGATCGCCCGCAGTGTCCGCGGACGACACAATCGGCCGCCCGAGAACGCTGCCCTCCATCGTTTTTGGATTCCATGAAAGCCAGGATGGGAGCGGGCGTTCCATGAAACGCTCGCTAAAACCAACCAAAACACCATGCCCTTTCGAACCTTCGCGCACACCAATATGGTCGCCGACCGATAGTGCGTATGAAGGGACACGAGTTTTCTTCCCTTCGATTTGCACGTGGCCATGCGCGACCATCTGACGAGCGGCGCGTCTTGTGGGCGCAAGACCGAGCCGCCACACAACATTATCGAGACGCAGTTCAAGAAGTTCGTGAAGGCGGTCAGTTGGCTTTGCGCTATGTACTGAGAGCGCCTTACGCACGTAATTGCGAAACTGACGCTCTTGCAAGCCATACGTAACGCGCACTTTCTGCTTCTCAAGCATTTGCTTACCATATTCGCTCTGGCGGCCACGACCGTGACGTTTGTTTTTCGCGCTACGATCGGCGGATAGCGCAAATTTTTGCGTTTGCGCCTTCTCAAAGACGGATGCGCCGAGGCGTTTTGCTATTTTATAGCGTGGACCGGTTTTCATATGTCTGTATAAATATTACACGCGGCGAGGTTTAGGCGGACGCGGACCATTGTGTGGTATTGGCGTTACGTCTTTGATTAAACGAATCTGGATTCCCTTACCTGAAAAGGCACGCAGTACAGATTCTCGACCGGCACCAACTCCACGAATAATAACGGATGCCTCCTTAAGACCGATCATCATACCTTTTTCGCCGAGAAATTCTCCAATCTTTGCCGCAGCGTAAGGTGTCGACTTTCTCGCACCAGAAAAACCGAGCGCACCCGCACTTGAAGAAACAATAGCATTCCCTTTCTCGTCAGTAAGCAAAGCTTTGGTGTTGTTAAACGTCGCTTCAATATGAAGAATACCCTTCTCGAGATGTCGCTTAGTAACTTTTGAGAGGGCACGCTCTTTACGCCCCTGATCAAGGCCTTTGCTGCTCTTCTTGATGATGCGTTTCTTTCCCATAATAAATTATGTTTTTTCAAGCGTTCGACGGCCAGAGGTCATCGTCTTGCGAACGTTTCCACGCCGCGTACGTGAATTAGTTTTAGTGCGCTGTCCGCGTACCGGTAACCCGCGCGCATGTCGTTCGCCGCGTGCACAACGGATATCCTTGAGCCGTTTGATATTTTGCCCAATTTCACGTCGCAATTCACCTTCGATAGTGAAAGACTCTGCGAGAGAACGTATTTTCTGTTCTTCATCATTCGTGAGCTCACTTCCTTTTTTAGTTGCAGTAATACCGGCCGTATTAAGAATCTCATGCGCACGAGTCATGCCGATACCGAAAATGAGCGGCAACGAATAGGCAAGTTGTTTATCATCGGGAATAGTAACGCCAGCGATACGCATAAAATAATTAACCTTGCCGCGCCTTGCGACGTGGATTTTTTTTGTTAATACGGTATAAACGCCCACCGCGACGGACGAGCTGATCTCCTGACTGTTGAACTTTTATCGATGCGCGAACTTTCATCTGTATTTTAAATATTACGTTAATCGACGCACTATTCTCGCTCGACCTCCATAAGGATCAAGCACCATATCCACTTGATCGCCAACCAAAACGCGAATTCTGTGTAAACGCATCTTACCGGCGAGGTAAGCAAGCACGAGTTCTTCGGGCCGCCCTCCCTCCTCATCAGCAGAAACACGAACACGAAAAAGAGAATTTGGCAACACCTCTTCAACGATACCTACTGCCGTTTTAATTTCTTCGCCGTCTTTCATTCGGAACTCATGCTGGTGTAATACTACACTAGCAGGTGTCCCAAGAATCGTCAACAAACACTGTGCTAGGGATTGTTTACTATGACTGAAATTGCGGATGGATCCTGTGGAAATGTCTGTCTCCAAAACGGTCTCAGAATGATAACCGCACGTTTGACCTCTGGATAATTCGTTAGCGCCACTTCAGCTTCCGAACGTGTTTTCCCGGCAACTGCTGCTGCAATACGGCCTGGATCAACGGTATAAATAAACGCTGCAGTACCAGTAATCGTGAACGAAAACGATGTCGCTTGTGGATCTGGTATTCCGAAATTCGTAAGCAGAAGGTTACTGGAAGACGCAATCGTTAGCGGCTCACCTTGATAGCTACTCAGACCCGAAATTGATGAGGCGATTGTATCCGCAAGCGCTGTCTCCGGGAAGACAACTGCCGTAATTGTTCCCTGCTCTTTAACGTCGACCATACCGGTCGTTGCCGATGGTACCGGTGCAAGCTCTTGAAATGTTGACGTTGCAGCACCGTTTAATAGTAAGTAGCCAACAGGAACTTGAGCCTGAATACTTGCCAACAGATCTGGAGTAAGGGCCTTGATCAATACGTTACGCGTTTCGGCATCAAGTGTCGGATCTACGACAGGCACGGTTCCCGAGGCACCACCGGTCATAGCTTCTGACGAACGCGCATATACTTTGTTCTCAAGCGGTGATCCAGAAAATCCAGGAATGGTGAAAGAGGTCGGAGCAATATTATATGAACTCCCTACTTGATCGGCATAGACCATCGCTGATACACTGCCAGGTCTTGTGGGGCTGCCACCCGGTATCGTCACTCCTGTATGGATACGGAAGATGAGTCCAGCTACGGTTGCGAAACGAGTTGTCGCGATGAGCCGTTGAGCTTTTGCCTGCGTGTTGTAAATCGTAATCATGCCGGAAGCAAAGGAATGCACAACTTTCGAGCCGCTTCCCTGGACACTCTGCATTGCAATTTTTTGTGCGGTTATAATCTCATACGATAAGGTGCCGCTATTCTGGCTCGCCGTAAAGGAATTCTGAACTGCCGCAGAAACAGTATTCGGCGTGATCTCGACTGTAGCGCTTGAGAAATAGAAAAGTGCACCTATAGACCCGGCGATGACGAGCACAATAATAATAAATGTAGCGTAGGGAAACTTTGATGGCCGTTTAGAACTGCGAAGTGTTTTTTCATCTGGTGTTATGGGACTCTCTGATGAATCTATTTCTTTGCGACGAGACGGGGGAACAATGTCATTTATGGTACGCATGAAGATAAGTATATCAGCTTACCGGGTACAAATGCGAGTGCACGGGTGTGTACTATTTTTTTCCGGCAATTATCCGTTGCTGACCGTAGAGTATCATGAGGAACAGCGAGAGATCGGGTAAGACGGCGTTTGTCTGCCGTATCAATCCATTTATATGGCTCACGAGAATTGGAACAATCCTGGGTGGATTATCCGAGAGCCAGAGTTTTTCAAGATTTGTCGTGCTAAATTTCTGCTGTAAAAAAGAAACATCTGGTTCACGCGCGAGTAATAATATAGTGCGCGGCAAGGGATAGCTCTTCGCAAGTTCCGCAAATTCCGTAGCAACAGTGTCCATCCAAGTATCATTCGCACGGCTACTCGTCTCGGTTATGGCCATGAGAAGGCCTTTGCGCACAAGCGCAATAGAGGTCAAGGATGCGGCTGCGTCAACGATGAGCATGTCATGTTCGTGTGGAAATATTTTACGTATCGCTTGGTAACGCAATGAGCTACTCGTAATGGGCAGAATGCGTTTAGTATGATACAAACCCTGAAGGATTGCTAAGATAGCGTGAGCGACTTTCTCATCAATAAGTGAAGTGAGAACGATAATCGAAGCGCGATGTGCCTGCTTCCCATACGGATCGCTGGTTTCGTACCCGTTCAGGATAGTACCGATAACGCTCTCGTCGACAAGAATTTTCCCAGGAGTAACAACGTTGGTTTCTTCTAGCTTCTTAATAACCAAGTTTTTGGTAAAAATAAAAGAGGTTTTTTGTTCGATGTGTTCAATATGAACTGATGTTTTTTGCCACGGCGTGTCAATTGAAACAATGATGTCGCTTGCGAATCCGCTACCGGTTACACGCATGAGAGCTGGAGCGCCTTCGCGGATTAACGTGGCACCAAGTATTTGAAGTGCGCGAACCATTGCTTGTTCTTGAGGCTCACCTCCACGCGCCTCAATGGGAAAACGTCGCGTATAAAGTAACATAGGCAGTTCATTCTCCGGATAATGTGCATATGCTCCCGCGACTGAATTCGCACTAATATCTATAAGTATAATCGATTCCGCATGTTTCTTACTCCGGAAAAGATTCATGCGTTTATTCTAACACCGCCTTGATGCGGCGTACTCCAGAAGAAGACGCTTCTTCTTTTAGAATGTGAAATCGAGCACCATTGGTGCCGAGCTCGGCGGTATTACGAACATGCGGACCACCACAGAATTCTATTGAAAATGCTTCGGAAAATCTTGGGTCAGTTTCGGTCGCATTTTTAGGACCCACTGAATATACGCTTACTTGCTCTGGATAGTTCGCGCCAAATTCGCGTTCGGCACCAAGTTTCTCGGCTTCCCCTTTCTTCATCACAATATGTATAATTGGTAATGCTTCGATAATCTTTTCATTCACAATCCTTTCCACCTCCGTTTTTTGTTCCGATGTCATTTTTTCTCCATAAGAAAAATCAATACGAAGTCGTTCGTTTGTAATGTTACTTCCGCGCTGATGCACACCTGGGCCAAGTACCACCTGAAGCGCCCTCAGCAGAAGATGATGCGCAGTATGATACCGTACGGTTTCTTCCGCATGATCGGCAAGTCCGCCAGCGAATTTTTCTGCAGCGCCCGTACGAGAAAGTGCGCGATGTTTTTCCATTTGCTCTTGCACCGCGTTGAGATCAACTGATACGCCACGCTCCGCAGCGATTTCCGTGGTGAGTTCCACCGGGAATCCATAGGTAGTGAACAATGTAAATGCATCCACATGATTCCCCATTTTTTCAAGCTCATGGAGACCATGCTCGAGCGTTTTTTTAAATTGACGCTCTTCTTTCTCAAGCGTCTCGCGAATAACTTTTACTGCTTTAGATACAAATGGATAGGCGTCTGCGTATGCGGCACCAAATTCCTCTGCGATATCAGCAAGTACAGCGCCTTGGATGTCCAACTTGCTAATTTCACGAATAGATCTGCGGATGAGCCGACGTAGTACGTAGCCTTGCTCGGTGTTGGATGGGCGAATACCTGATGCAATGAGAAATGCGGCTGCGCGTATGTGGTCAAGAATGATGCGAAATGAGTGCGTCACGTGCGTGTTAGAGCCGTAGGACTTGCCCGAACGTTTTTCGAGTATGACACGCGCCGCATCAAACACGTCGATAAGAAAAACATCCGGATTATTACGCGTTGCCGCCGCAAGACGTTCGAGACCGCCACCAAAATCAACGTTCTTCTTCGGCAATTCCTTGAAACTTCCATCCTGTTGTTTGATGAACTGCATAAAGACGGAATTGCCGATTTCGATAAAACGACCGCAATCACAATTCGGGTGGCACTTTTCTCCAAATTTAACGTCATGCGGTGTACCAAAATCATAGAAGACCTCTGAATCCGGGCCGCCAATTTCTCCCGCGGGCATTTTATTCGGTACTCCTGCCCTGCTCCACCAATTCTTTCGTGCCCCGTAAGAAAATATGTGATCATCGGCGATGTTAACCGATTTCCAAATCCCAACCGACTCTGTATCCTTCCCCATGCCACTTTCCTCATCGCCGGAAAAAGTTGTGACAAAAAGTTTTCGCGAATCGAGCCCGAGCCCTTCATGGTGAGACGTGAGAAACTCAAAAAGCCACGGTAGTTGTTCTTTCTTAAAATAATCCCCAAAGGACCAATTGCCGAGCATTTCAAAAAATGTCGTATGCCGGTTGTCACCAATCTCCTCAATATCTTCGGTGCGGAATGAAATTTGCGAATTGACCAGTCGCTTCCCTTCCGGATGCGAAAGCCCCATAAAGTATGGTACGAGTGGCTGCATGCCACTCGAGGTGAAGAGTGTCGTTGGGTCATTTTCTGGTACGATAGAAGCAGAAGGGATATGCACATGCCCGCGTTTTACGAAGAAATCAATATAACGTTTTCGTACTTCCTCGACTTTCATAAGAAAAAGATAGCACGAGACAAAAGATTCATATACTATGAGTGTCTATGCAAAAAAAATGGGGATTTGATACACGTGATATTGACGCCGCAATACGACCGCAGGATGATTTTTATCAATATGCAAACGGAGGGTGGCTAAAAAGAAATCCAGTTCCGCCGCACGAGTCACGTTGGGGCTCGTTCCTTATGCTCCGTTATGATACCGAAAAGAAACTTCGGAAACTCATTATGGGACTTGCTATCGCGAAAAATCTCAAGATTGGGAGTCCAGAACAAATGGTGCGTGATTTTTACCGCTCCGGTTTAGATATGAAGCGCCGAAACGCACTTGGTCTTGCTCCGCTTCGAACATGGTTGAATCGCATCGAAGAGATACGCGACGTACCATCGCTCGTTTCGACCATCGGTCACATCGAAAAGATTGGCGGCGGAGGTCCTTGGGGTACCGCGGTTGATCAGGATATGAAAAACAGTAACAAATATATCATCTATATTCACCAGAGCGGTCTTGGAATGCCTGATCGTGACTACTACCTAGGAAAAGATCCAGAATCACTGCGCGTACGCACCGCGTATGAAAAATATATCGAGGCCGTATTCACACTTACAGCAGCTACTAAATCCACGGCAAAAAAATACCGCAATACAGTCATGCGTATTGAAACGGGTCTTGCTGAAATCTCGATGCCTAAAGAAGAATTACGCGACGTTGACAAGGTTTATCACAAGATGCGCACTTCCGCACTCATGCATCTTACGCCCCATATAGACTGGCGTTCCTATCTCAAGATCATCGGAACTGATGAGGTGCGCGAGGTCATTATTATGCAACCAAAGTTTCTCAAGGCCATGGACGCAATGCTCGTAAACGAGTCCATAGATGATTGGAAAATATATTTGACTTGGCAGCTTATTAATGGAACGGCGAGTTATCTTTCGGAAAAATTCGAGAAGCAAAATTTTTCTTTTTACGGCACAGTTCTTTCTGGTACAAAGACAATGAAGCCTGCATGGCGACGTGCGCTCCGTGTAGTTAATGGCAGTCTTGGAGAGGTTCTCGGAAAACTTTATGTACGCGCATATTTTAGTCATGGGGCGAAGAAGAAAATTGCTACCGTTGTTGACGACCTTTTTGAGGCATACGAGGCACGTATCAAGAATCTTGACTGGATGAATAGTTCAACAAAGGGGAAGGCGCTCAAAAAACTACATCAGATGACGCGTAAGCTTGGCTATCCAGACAAATGGCGTAGTTACAAAGGACTTGTAATCAAATCGGATGACTATTTTGGTAACGTGGTTCGTGCAACAGCGTTCGAGCACACGTTTACCATGCGCCGTCTTAAGAAGCCCGTTGATCGGAAGGAGTGGTTCATGACGCCGCAAACCGTAAACGCATATTGTAGCTTCGGTCTAAATGACATTGTCTTCCCTGCTGCCATACTACAACCGCCATTCTTTTCAATTGATGCTGATGATGCGGTTAACTATGGCGGTATCGGCACCGTCATCGGTCATGAGATCACGCACGGCTTTGATGACCAAGGATGTAAATTTGATGGGAAAGGTAATCGTATCACTTGGTGGACGAAACAAGACCATACACGTTTTACTAAAAAAGCCGCAATGCTTGTTAAAGAATTCAATGCTTACAAAGTAAGCGATAATCTCAAGGTAAACGGGCAACTGACACTTGGCGAGAATATTGCTGACCTCGGCGGCGTTTCCATAGCATATGACGCGTATAAACTCCGCCTTGCGAAAACTGTCCGAAAAGACATTAACGGCTTCACTCCCGAGCAGCGTTTCTTTCTGAGCTTCGCACTCTTTGAACGTGAAAATAGTCGTCCCGAGGCTGAAAAAACTCAAGTGCTTACTGACCCGCATTCACCCGGTAGATATCGCATAAACGGACCAGCTTCAAATCTCCCTGAATTTTATGAGGCCTTCAACGTAAAGGAGGGTGATAAACTTTATCGAAAGTCTAAAGATCGCGCGAAAATTTGGTGATTCGCTCCGTATTAGAGCCAAGTGATATTCCGTGTGCACGCTCATACACCAAAAACACCGCGCAATTGCGGTGTTTTTCATATTTTTCGATACGATTAGAGAATCGAGCCTCTATTGAGGCTCATCGTGCCTAAAAAACGCTGCTCAAAATGCCGCAAACCCATGGTACGGGAAAGTCTCACTCGCACGCAAAGTACAGCGGTGGTTCTGTCGGGACTGCATGCGCACAGAGACACGGCGGAGACCCGACAATGAAAGACGCCGGGATGCTCGATCGACTGCTTGCATCGTGGATGGCGGGTATGGAGTCGCTCTAATTCATCGCCGCACGGAAAGGATTGTCGCGCGAACATTTGACGCCATTTCGTGTGGCAACGGTGTTGCATTCATTCTGCGCGCTCTCGATCACAATCGAGTGACGTGGGGCTTCGCGGAACACGAAGACGCTGAAGTGTAGTTCGCCGCGATGCAGCGGATCGTGGGGATGCCCCGAGCGCTCGTCTCCGACCACCAAAAGGCCTGCGTTCGGCAACGTCTCTCATCTTTCTCGATGTCCTGCATCAGCGTTGTCAGGCACATATCATCCGTCAGGCGTTAATATGGATCACCAGATACCCAAGAACGATTGCTGGAAGGACGCTGCGCGTACTGGTTGTACGTCTCTCGAGAGTCGATCGTGAAGATGATGCGCGCATATGGGTCGCAACCTTCGAACGATGGCTCGAACACTTCAAACCATTCCTTGCCGAAAAGACCGAGGGTCCAAATGGGCGGATGTGGTACACGCACCGTTATTTGCGCAAGGTGATGGGATTTATTATTAATTCGCTGGATACGTACAGACGGCATAAGCTTGCATAATGCCACACGGTGACCTTGCGTGCCACGAATTTCCTACTGGATAGGATACACCGTCCTCGGCGTAAATACAGTTACCACTACCACAAGAGTTGGTGAATTTGGAACCCCCTCCGGTGAGCAACCAACCTGCCGGGCAAGTAGCTACTGAATCGGAATTACATACCTTTTGTCCCAGAATTTCTATGTGGTTAGTGACCAGTGCAGGAGAAGCTATTGAAGTAGTCGTACAGATTCCGTTGAGACATATACTCGCTTGAGTCCCCCCGCTGTTCTCAACATCAAGAGTTCCTTGGGGATTTATAGTCCCGATGCCAACGTTGCCGCCGAAGTAACTTGCTCCGATATTTGCGAAGCCGTTCACTTGGAGCGGTCCGCTTTTTATATTCGGACTCGAACCCGTATCAAGCGGAGCTTGGGCGTTGCCAGTTGGCGGACTTGCCGTGGGCGCAGTGTAGGTCTGGGCGTATGCCTGAAGGCCTATGGCGAATACGAGGGTGCCTATGACGAGAGCGGCTTGCGAGAGAATGCGGCGGAGATTCATAGGGTCAGAGGTGATTTGTGTAGTTAACTTCTACAGCATACCAGGGTGAGGATATAACGGGAGAAGAGGTGGGGATAACATTTTTACAACCAATCAATCGGGGTTTCGCCTTGCGCAAGGGATGGGATTTATTATTAATTCGCTGGATACGATTCTACACAGACGGCATAAGCTTGACTAATAGCACACGATATCGCCGAGTGCCACGAGTTCGCCCCTGGGTAACTGGATACATCGAGTGGCCACGGTCCACAGGTACAATTCTCGATGAATTTGGAACCCCCTCCGGTGAGCTGCCAACCTGCCGGGCAAGTAGCTACTGACTCGCCATTCATGGGACTACATACCGGTTGTCCTTGAACTTCCATGCTAGTGGTGACATATTTTACTGAAGTCGTACAGATTCCGTTGAGACATATACTCGCTTGAGTCCCCCCGCTGTTCTCAACATCAAGAGTTCCTTGGGGATTTATAGTCCCGATGCCAACGTTGCCGCCGAAGTAACTTGCTCCGATATTTGCGAAGCCGTTCACTTGGAGCGGTCCGCTTTTTATATTCGGACTCGAACCCGTATCAAGCGGAGCTTGGGCGTTGCCAGTTGGCGGACTTGCCGTGGGCGCAGTGTAGGTCTGGGCGTATGCCTGAAGGCCTATGGCGAATACGAGGGTGCCTATGACGAGAGCGGCTTGCGAGAGAATGCGGCGGAGATTCATAGGGTCAGAGGTGATTTGTGTAGTTAACTTCTACAGCATACCAGGGTGAGGATATAACGGGAGAAGAGGTGGGGATAACATTTTTACAACCAATCAATCGGGGTTTCGCCTTGCGCAAGGGATGGGATTTATTATTAATTCGCTGGATACGATTCTACACAGACGGCATAAGCTTGACTAATAACACACGGTATTTCTGCTTGCCACGAGTTTCCTACTGGATAACTACTAGGTCCAGTGGTGGGTGCCCACGATCCACAGGTACATCCTCCGATAGGTTCGGAACCCCCTCCGGTGAGCAACCAACCTGCCGGGCAAGTAGCTACTGATGAACCACTTGAATTACCATTATCGCCTGGATCACATACCGGTTGTCCTTGAACTTCCATGCTAGTGGTGACATATTTTACTGAAGTCGTACAGATTCCGTTGAGACATATACTCGCTTGAGTCCCCCCGCTGTTCTCAACATC
>JAJXVZ010000031.1 GCA_021781865.1 bacterium
CGATAAAAGAAAAGATATCACCACCCAGCCCGCAGCCAAAACAGTGCCAGGTACCACGCTCAGGCGAAACATAGAACGATGGCGTCTTCTCTTTATGAAACGGGCAGAGACCCACCATTGAACGCCCTGCGCGCTTCAGCTTCACGTACGGATTTACAACCTCGACAATGGAGAGACGGTCCTTGATCAAGGCGACCGTGTCCCGCGTCATACTATAGTGCGCGAGTCGTACGCCCTGAGAAGTTTTGTCGTTCAACGTGTCGTGATGCAGGACGTGCATCCTGAAGCTTCGTAATGGTTGCATGTTTCCTGCTTCCAGGGAAGCCGGTGCCCGCGGGAATGAGGCGGCCAAGAATAACGTTTTCCTTTAGCCCACGCAGACGATCAATATTGCCACGAAGCGCTGCATTGATGAGGATTTTTGTCGTCTGTTCGAAAGAGGCTGCGGATAGGAATGATTGACGTGAAAGTGCACTTTCCTTGATGCCGAGCACGATTTCAGACGCGTGGGGCAGGAGTTTACCCGCTAACTCAATATTCGCTACCGCCCTTGCGAATTCCCAATCCTCAATAACGTCGCCAACTGAATAATCGGTGTCACCTGCATCAGTTATCTTCACTCGTGAGAACATTTGCTTTACAACAACTTCAAGATGTTTACGTGATACCGATGCACCTTGCAGTTCGTAAATCTTTGATGCTTCAGCAATGATGTATTCTTGCACCACGGCACGCCCTGCGTACTCGAAGAGCACGTCAATATCTGCAGAACCGTCTGTAAGAATCTGGCCCTTTGTGACGGTATCACCCTCCTTAACGAGGGGAACTCGCGGATACGGCGCGAGATATTCGTATGCCGAACCATCCTTCTTCCCTTGCCCTGCGAGAGGTGCCACAACAATAATCTTTTCGCGACCTTCTTCTTTTATCTCTGCGACTAAACCATCGGATTTCGAAATGACAGCCGGGTTTTTCGGCGAACGCTTTTCAAAAACCTCCTCGACACGCGGGAGACCGCTCGTGATGTCACCACCAACTGATGCAACGCCGCCGGCGTGGAAAGTACGCATTGTGAGTTGTGTACCCGGCTCACCGATAGCCTGTGCAGCAACTGTACCAACCGCCTCACCTAGATCCACTATTTCCTGGGTCGTGAGGTCCATTCCATAACATGTCTGACACACACCATAGCGCGTTTCGCATGACATCGGCGAGCGTGCAACGACTGTAGTGACTTGAGACGCAGCGAGTGCTTCCGCATCTTCTGCAGAGAGATAATGTTTTTTCTTGAAAAGAACAATTCCGTCGTGATCTTTCACGTCTTCAGCAAGCACACGTCCACGCAACGCTTCGGCATAATTGATCTGAATACCGGAAGCGCTCACGCGATTGATCTTCACGCCCCGAACGGTACCGCAGTCCTTCTCGGTCACTATAGAATCCTGCGCCACGTCGAAGAGACGACGTGTGAGGTACCCCGCCTTTGCCGTACCGAGCGCCGTATCGGTAAGACCCTTACGCGCACCGTGCGTGGACATGAAATATTCAATCGGATTTAGCCCCTCCACCATCGAGGAGATGATCGGAACCTCAATCGTTTCGCCTGCGGTGTTTTGAATAAGACCCTTCATACCCGCCATTTGCGTTAAGTTGCCGAGCGTACCGCGTGCGCCACTTTTTACCATATCAGCAACGGAACCCATTGGGTCGAGCTCTGCCGCCACCTGATCTTCAACTGACTGTTTTGCACCTTGCCACGTCTCAATGGCCATGCGACGCTTTTCCTCTTCAGCGAGGAGACCATTTTGATATGCTTCCTGAATTTTAACAATTTTTGCAGCTGCTTCGGCGACAATGCGCGGTTTCTCTTTCGGTACAGAAACATCGTCAATGGCCCAAGAAATTCCTGATCGAGTCGCATAATCGAAACCAAAACGTTTCACTTTATTTACGATTTCTGGAACCGCATCGAGTCCGTAACGAGTAATACAGTCGGTAACAATACGTGCAAGCACTTTTTTAGTGATAGTCTCATTAATGAACGGATAATCAGCTGGCAATACGGTGTTGAAAAGGAGTCGGCCAACGGTTGTCTCAAACGAGTGACCATCGAAAGCTGCGTACTTTTCTTTTCCAAGAACCGGTAACACATTAATTTTAGCGCGCAAATCAATTGCGCCATATTCAAATGCGAGAATTGCCGCATTTGGTGAGGAAAAATGGTTGCTCTCGCCCTTCATTCCTTCAACTGTCTTGGTAAGCCAGTAAACACCGAGAATGATATCGAGTGGTTTACCAGTAAGAACAATCATATCGCCACTCCCTGGCTTGAGAATATTTTTGTTCGCACTCATGACGTTCGCTGCTTCCCATTGCGCTTCTTCCGAAAGAGGAACATGTACGGCCATTTGATCGCCATCAAAATCTGCGTTAAAGGCGTTGCAGACGAGTGGGTGCAGTTGAATAGCATCGCCCTCAATGAGGCGAGGACGAAATGCTTGAATGCCTTGGCGATGCAGGGTCGGCGCACGGTTCAACAGTACGTATTTTCCAGCGATAGCCTCCTCAAGAAGTTCCCATACTTCCGCGACACCGTCTTCAATAAGACGACCAGCTCCACGAATATTGAAGGCGAGTTCACGCTCGAGAAGTCCCGCGATTACAAACGGGCGGAAAAGCTCAAGTGCCATGTGCTTTGGTAACCCGCACTCATCAAGTTCAAGATCGGGACCAACAACGATAACAGAGCGCCCTGAATAATCAACGCGCTTACCGAGTAGGTTCTGGCGAAAGTAACCCTGTTTCCCTTTCAGATAGTCGGCAAGCGACTTGAGTGGTCGACGTTGTGCGAGTGTCATTGCACCAGCTGCGGCACCACTTTTGCGAATAGAGTTGTCAAGAAGCGCATCAACGGCCTCTTGAAGGATGCGCTTTTCATTACGCAGAATGACTTCCGGCGCGTGAATAGCAAGAAGTTTCTTGAGACGATTGTTGCGATTGATAACGCGGCGATAAAGATCATTCACATCTGAGGTCGCATGACGACCACCTTCGAGCGCGACCATGGGCCTAAGCGCTGGAGGAATGACGGGAATCCGCGTAAGGAAGAGCCATTCTGGGCGTACACCCGAAGCAATAAGCCCTGCGATAAGTGAGAGACGCTTCGCAAGTTTTTCACGTTCAGCAACACCTGCGCGCTCATAACGCGTAACTAGTGTTTTCTCGAGCTCCTTAAGATCGAGTTTGCAAAAAATGTCATAAATAGCTTCGGCGCCAATACGCGCTTCAAAGAGACCGCCGTATTTCACAGAGAAACGATGGTACTCAAGCTCGTCAAGAACCTTGCCGACAACGATACTGTCGATCTCGGCTTTAGTGAATGTCATCTTTTCCTTGAGCGCATCACGATCTTTGTCGTTACCAAGCGACTTATATTTCGATTTGTACTCGCTCTCAAGTTCTGTGAGAAGACGTTTTTTTTCATCCTCCATAACCTTGGTGACAATATAACCAGCGAAATAAACGACCTTTTCAATATCAGTAGCGGAAGCACCAAGAAGAAGAGCCATCCTTGATGGTACGCTGCGGAGAAACCAAATGTGCGCGACTGGCGTGCAAAGCTCAATGTGACCCATACGTTCTCGCCGCACAATCGAACGAGTGATTTCGACGCCACATTTATCGCAGACTATACCTTTGTAGCGAATACCTTTATATTTGCCGCAATAACATTCATAATCCTTTTCAGGACCAAATATTTTCTCATCAAAAAGCCCATGCTTCTCGGAGCGCTGAGTACGGTAGTTGATAGTTTCTGGTTTGGTCACTTCTCCAGAAGACCATGCAAGAATGCGCTCTGGTGAAGCGAGCGTAAGTCGTAAACAATTCCAAGTATCCTGACGACTTGTTGGCAAACGCGAGGAAAAACTATTGCGAGGGGTAAGTGCCATATTGGTTTAATGATTGTTGATAGTGGATATATTACGCCTTACTCGGAGTCTGGAAGTGGGGGTAAGTTTAGAGGTTCAACATCGAGTGCTAAGCCACGAATTTGGTTGGTGAGTACTGCGAATGATGCGGGCGTACCAGTATGACTGATCGGCTCACCTTTTACGATAGCATCGAATGCTGCGGAACGACCCTGAATGTCATCCGATTTTATGGTGAGCATTTCACGAAGCGTATAAGCAGCACCATATCCGAGTAGCGCCCAGACCTCCATTTCACCAAAACGTTGACCGCCATTCTGTGCCTTACCGCCTAAAGGTTGTTGTGTAATAAGGCTGTAGGGACCAATGGAACGCATATGAATTTTATCTTCAACCATGTGGTGAAGCTTTAGGATGTACATGTAGCCAACCGCGATTGTCTGCGCAAATGCCTCGCCCGTGTGACCATCGTAAAGCTGCATTTTCCCGGTACGAGAAAAGTTAGCAGCCTCAAGTTCATCACGTATCTCATCTGGCGTTGCGCCGGCAAACGGAGGCACGACTGCTTGATAACCGAGTGTATGCGCCGCGAGCCCTAGGTGCATCTCGAGAATCTGTCCGAGGTTCATACGAGAAGGAACACCGAGTGGCGTGAGAATAAGGTCAACTGGATTACCGTCTTTGTCGTATGGCATGTCGGCAATTGGTAACACACGGCTAATGATACCTTTATTACCGTGACGTCCCGCGAGCTTATCACCGACAGAAACATTCCGCACCTGGGCGATTGTAACAACAATCTTTTTTATGACGCCACTCTCCAATTGGTCTCCACGTTCACGCGAGAATACTTTGACACCAATAATGCGCCCACGTTTCCCACCCTCCATGCGGAGTGATGTATCCTTCACATCCTTTGCCTTATCACCAAAAATGCTGCGTAAGAGCCGTTCCTCTGGT
>JAJXVZ010000009.1 GCA_021781865.1 bacterium
GCCAATAGTTTGAATAGGAATGAAATTGTTCCCTGCGATTTCCTGCCACATATGCGGTGCAGAGTAGATGCCAACGCGAATGTTCTCGGTATTCAGGTAATCGATCGCGCCCTGTATCGTCGCGTCGTTTACCGCGGGATTAGTAGACCAGCTATTGGCCTCTTCTATATCAAGCCACCAAAGCGAAGAAGATACGCTGCTACTCTTTGTATAATTATAAGCGTCATGGGCTGCATTGTACCCGTAATTATAACCCTCACAAGCAGTGGGCTCCGTACTCGTCGCCGTACTTAGCACGCATGATTTCGGGCCGTTTATATGCCCGATCACTGTACTGCCATAAGGCGCATTCAGATTCATGTAAAGCGTCGGGGCCGCACCCAGTCCGAATCTTGCCCAGGAATATTCTGAGACGAGTCGACCATTATGGACGAATGCCTTGCCACCTGTAATACCGACGATGCCGAAATTAAATCCAATAGAGGGATACGCAAACGTGTTATAAGATAAATCATAACCGACATTACTCGCGATATATGAACTGCCCACGACAGAAACATGATGGGGGATATCTGGTAGAGATATGGGAGGATCGATGGATTGTTTGATTTGAGTTGTTTGCGACAGTTGAGGGTCAAGGATGCGCTGCACATCGGCCACAATCGCCTGGCCGACATTAAACGCTTGCAATAGACCAATGATCGCATTCACTTGTGTTGCGGTCATGGTCGAAGCGATTGATACTGACGGAATGAAAAGCAACGCGATGAACATAAATAGCCACTTCTTCATAAAGTAAGTGTAGCGCACGACTCATGCAATTCATATGTTTGCTTTCCACCACAACTCTTCGTATTTCCTCGTTATTTTTCTTTTAGGTTCAATTTCTGAACCCGTCGTTACGATATGTAGGCGACTTCAGAATCAATAACCGCTCTGATTTGCAGCGCTCGCTGTATAAATATATATGAATTTATTTTAACCGCTCCCTCATTAAAGGGAATATTTGGGTCTCCCGGATACTTTTCCCCGCTAGAAAACTAAATAGTCGCTCTGAAACGCCGAATCCAAACGTAGGCGGCATGCCGTACTCCATTGCTTCTACATACTCGAAGTCAGCCATCTGAGCTTCTTCGTCTCCAGCGTCTCTAAGCGCCTGCTGACTTTCGAAGCGTGCACGTTGATCTACTGGATCGTTAAGCTCATTGAACGCTTTCCCCACCTCACTTCCCCCCAAAAGAATCTGGAACCGGTCTACTACGCGAGGGTCATTTTTTGACTTTTTCGCGAGCGGCTCAAGATACACAGGCATTCCAGTGAGAATTACTGGACCACCAATGGTCTTTCGAATCTGTTTCCAAAGAAAATCTACGGCGCGTTCAGTTTCGGTTATCTCCCCGTCATATGTAGAATCGAAGTGCTCCCTAATAAGATTTCTCCCTTCATTTGGTGTCTGACTAACCTCTCGCGGATCAAAGCTATACTTGTTCTGCATTAATTCGTTATAGTCGAGAGTTTTCCACTCCTCACCAAGGTCAACCGCGTGTTCTCCCATAGTAAACTGCAAAGTTCCAAATGTGTCTTGCGCTATCTTTCGATAGAGCTCGATAACCATTGGTATGCCTTTGCGTGCATCTTTATATGCCTCGTAGAATTCAAAATGGGTATAATCTTGTGCATGTTCATAAGACATACCCTCATTCCGAAACACTCTCCCAATCTCAAAGACTTTTGGTAATCCACCGATGATGAGCTTCTTATGCCATAACTCATGAGAGATGCGTAGGTACACCTCAATATCGAGTGCGTTATGTCGCGTAATGAATGGGCGTGCTTCCGCGCCACCAGTCTTCGTTTCAAGTATCGGAGTCTCCACTTCAATGAAACCACGCTCGAGCATAAAGGAACGAATGACATTCCAGAAAACGGATCTTTTCTTTATTAATTCGGAAACTTCTGGATTAAGCAACATGTCAAGATAACGTTTCCGATATCGCTCGTCTTCATCCTTCAATCCAAACCACTCGTCAGGCACTTGGCGCATACTCTTAGCAAGCATGCGCCATGAAGAAGCAAGGAGAGAATTCATTCCTCGTTTTGTAACAAAGGCTATACCGGATACTTCAATAAAATCACTTATGCTGACAAACTCCAGAAATTGATCAAATGCCTGATCGCCAACTTCATCTTTTTTAATGAGCACTTGTACACGTCCGGTTCCATCAAAAAGATCCACAAACACGAGGCCGCCCTGATCTCGCAAAGACATTATTCTCCCCCCGAGAGTTACAATTTGTCTTTCATCAAGAAGCTCCTGAAATGAAGCTAGGAATGCAATATTATCGTGCGTACGATCTGATTCTGCAGGATACGGATCAATCCCAGCTTGCTGCATCAATTCTAGCTTCTTCAAGCGTTCCGACCTGAGATCATCCGTGGCCATATATTGGCTTCAGTATAAGCTAATTGTGTTGTTTGATCTATATATTCCATCTTATGATTTCCTTACCCCTCAATAGGGCCGGGATCAGAAACTCGTGTATTCGTTAGCTTTTCCCAGTTCGATTCCAGCTCCCCTGTTCAAAAGAGTTCTTTCACGATTCTTCTCTCTTTAGCGGCGGATCGGTATGGGTTTGAGATATTTTTAAGATTTTTTAGAGTATTCTCGTCGATTTGATGGATTTGTTCCTACAAAAGTCTTTTGTCTGCTTGAAAGATGTGTAGTGTATATGAGAAGCATTGCGACAAATGCAATGCATAAGAGGCCAATATATTGTATGGAGGTATTTATGGTTTTATTTTAATTCTTGTTATGGTACTTGACCTACTGTTCACTACCCATATTGAATTTGTCACCGGGTCAAAAGCTGCGCTTGTAGGTCCGTAACCAACTGGATAATCAGTCTTGGCACCAGTAACAACGTCAATCTTGCTAACATTATTCGAAGCATAGTTCGTAACCCATACTGATTTTGTGACTGGATCGAAAGTGACGCTCGTTGGCCGATTCCCAACTGGATACGTAGCATCAACGGCGCCTGTGAATGCATTAAGTTTTGTTACAGTATTCGAATCTCTGTTTGCCACCCATACAGAATTTGTGACTGGGTCAAAAGCGACTCCATAAGGACTTTTGCCGACAGCATATACTCCGAGAAGAACGCCTGTGGAAACATCAAGTTTTGTCACGCTATTAATTCCCCTGTCAGTGACCCATATAGATTTGGTACGTTGGTCAAAGGCGATTCCGTTTGGATAAATAAATGGTTCGTAAGGAATAGTTGACGTACCGACAGTATAAACACCTTCGGTTACGCCGGTGGATGCATTAAGCTTCGTCACAATGTTTGAGTCTTCAGTGGTCACCCATACAGAGTTCGTAATCGGCTCAAAGAGAATAGCACTGGGGGAAGATTGGAGTGTTGCACTAGGACTGGGCTGAGCGCCAACAGCGTATGTACCAATGAGGGCGCCGGTGGATGCATTAAGCTTCGTTATGTTACTTGCACCCGAATTAGCAATCCACACTGAATTAGTGAACGGGTCAAAAGCAACTGCCTGTGGAGCAACCCCAGCGGAGAAAGTGGTCGTGGTGGCATCAAAGACATTGAACTTTGTCACTATACCTGGTATCGCGGTTGTCGATGAGGATGTATCGTAGTTAGCGCCAACAATCCACAGTGAATTTGAAGACGAATCGAAAGTAATAGCGTAAGGATAGTGCTCAATGACACTCGTGTTCGCGTTCGACTGCTGTACGTATCCATACCAACTGATTCCACCAATAATAATTATTACTAAGACAACGATACCAGTGAGACCCCTATGACGTCTTGACTTTTCAATCTGCTCATATTCCATAAGTTTAGTTTAACATAATTACAAAACAAAAATATAGAATCTCCCCACCTCCTATACACTTTGTGTGAGTGGAAATTATCAACTTTCACGCACAAAGTATGGAAAAGAAAAAAGCATTGAACGCGAAGTATCCAGATACAACAAGCTCCGCGCAGCCACACGAGATCCTAAAGACAAAATCAAAGCAGACGAAATGGATATACGACGATATGCAAAATATTTACTCCAGAGCGGTACGGTACAAGAGAAACGCGACTTACTCGAATACATGCGTGGCAAGATTGTGATGAAGGATCGGAAAATCACACTCGAGAAATAAGGAGGCGTATTCAAGATTTTAAGTAAGTACAGAAACCCTTACCAAATTCCGTTACAGAAATAAATGGTGCACCCTTCCCTACATTATAGTTCCGCCCATTTGTCCTGTCGTGGAGAATTCCAAGACTGATGAGGTCATAAAGGTTATTTGTGTGTTGCCCTGGAATGTCATCAATCTGATAATTTGGATCATCCCTGGTAACATCGACTTTTGCGAGAGTTTCTATATCTGCTTCTGTCAGTTGAGAAAGAGTGTGCACATATTTCTCGAGCGGAAATTGTTTTTTATTTTCTACTTTCGTAAAGCCTATAAAAATATTCTTCATGATTTCCCGTTTCATTTCAGATCTTTCCCTCAAAAAGTTCTCTAGGGTGAAGACGAAAGCATCTTGGAACTGTTCAGTGTTTAATATTTCCGTAGTGAATGTTCCAGAGTCATCGTGTATGAACTCAGCAAAGTTCAGAGCACGACCCTGTCTAAGACTCATTCCTGCCCCGAACAGTGCTTTTGCTAAACCCCAGGCAATAGCGAGGCCGGGATTGCTAGCAGCGATTATGGCATCGGCGGTATTTAAAGCACTTGATTTTAGTAGTTGCTTATCTTTTTCTTGCATGAGGAAATCTTATATCGATCTTGGTCTGTGCGAAAGGCGCCACTTGGGCGCCTTTCGCTGGTTTTGAGCCTCTCGGTCTTGAACTGACTTTCGGCATTTTCGATGCCGAACGATCTGCATTGCAGGCCGCACTACCGTGTTGCACAGGCCGATACTGTACCAACTAGCGCAAGCAACCCAAAGGTTGTCCTGTTGATCTTCCCTCCCTAACGACGGGAGTCGGTATGGGGTTGGTTTGAGGTGACTGTGGGGTTTTCTAGCAATTTTGTGTGTCGAACACAGGGACCGATACCGTATGAGGAGTACGTCCGTTAGTCCTCTTAGTCTGAGGTGCTGGTCATTAGCGGGGTAATTTGCACAATAACTTGCATTCCTGTGCTCTGTTCGAAGATCGTATCCATCGCATCAGCTACAGCAACAAGGCTCATGAAAAGTAGGACTGTGTTTGCTTCAACGCCTGCCTCTGCAGCCTCTCTTGCAGCCCGGGCTCCTTGGTCAGCGGATTTGTGTAACCCGGTAAGCGACTTAGCAAGTTCGAGGCCATCTTGGTCTTGTGCCCCCTTTGAGGCATTTCTTGCGACATCCTCAAGAGCACTGGCGGCAATTGACAACAGCTTGAAACCCGAATAAATGCTATCCATTTTCTCCTTAACTTCAGTCTTCTTGTGTGTATGAACGTAAGCAATATCTGCCCCCAATCTCTGGAAGATGTCATATGTCCACGCCGGCATTTCCTTCACTGTACGGGGCAGGTATTTCTCCAATTCCTTTAGATTCTCTTGCGGGTCAGCCATGCGAGTCTCTCTTTTATTTAGTGGTCGTTATTATTATACATTGTGCACAAACAGACCGGAAACTCGACTCAAATCGAGGCAACCTAAACCCGAGCGGTTGAAGTTACATCAACAAAGTTATTATTGATCCATTTGTATTGCTGATTTCCGCGTCTTTCTTTCAAGCGATACTCTAGTAGCGCATCTGATTGACGTACCCAGTCTATACCCGCAGCTTCGGCGAGTAGCATACTGAGGTATGAGATGTGAAATGTCACAACCTTTGATTTGTCGTCGGTACTTGTAACCAACTCTCGGCGCAAGAACACTGGCCCGCTCTCAGTTACTGTCAAAAAGAAGTTACTGTTTGCCATAAAGGAAAAGTTAGCTCGTATGTATACATTATACGGCCGCAAATCACGGATTAGTGGGCACATGGCAGAGCACCACAGTACTCGCAAGCAAAAGGCGCCACTTGGGCGCCTTTCGCTGGTTTTGAGCCTCTCGGTCTTGAACTGACTTTCGGCATTTTCGATGCTGGGCGGTCTGCATTGCAGGCCGCACTACCGTGTTGCCCGAGGCGGTACTGTACCCGCACCCATATTTTGCCACGCTCGGTGCAGTTCGATTTCTGCGCCCATCATTACGATACGTATGCGACTTCAGAATCCATAATTGCCTTTATTTGTAATGCTCGCTGCATGATATGATCGCCAACTATTCCCCAATCGAAATACTGTTTGTAATCCTTCGGATCGATGAGTTCAATCTTCGTAATATCTCCATCTGGGTCGCTGACGAATGGGCCATATGGTTCGACTAAACACACAGATCGCGTCTGGGACACAATTCGCTCTGGTTCGAATATGTCTTGATAGCCGATGAAGCGTTGCTTGAGTACCCGCATGTTCGTCTCTTCCTTCACTTCTCTCCTTGCGGCATCTCGGGCACTCTCTCCCTCCTCTACTCCACCGCCTGCCGGAGTCCAATACCCCTTACTTCCCGCGTACACAACAACCATCTTATCTTTGTAGAAACAGTATGCGTGCACACCTGAAATCTTTTTATCGCCGAGATCCCTCTCGCTTTCAATATCGCGATAGACAACATCCAATACCTGACCTGAACGATTGGTGAGTGTGGACTTAATTTCCATTAGACGAATAGTACATCGTATAAACGTAAAAGTCGCGACACTCGTCGCGACTTTTACGTTCTTTCCGAAGCTTCATGCCTGGCGGTACTGTACCCGATTTCAGAGATTTCTGATGGGGGACGGTACTTGACACTGACTCACAACCGTGTTGCCGGGTCCATAATCGAATCGACGATTTCGTCCTGTATTTGCTAGAGTTCGATTCCTATCCCCATTTTTTACCTTACTCACTATAGTTCGATTCCGGTGCCCATCATTTACAGCCAGTATCACAAATTTACTCTCACAGAGAGTACGTGTATTCTTATTGTTATGGCAACACTTCTTCTTACTTCGACGGGTATTTCAAGCGATGTAGTTCGTGAATCTTTCTTGCAGGAAATTGGTGCGTACCGCAATCAAAAAATTTCGATCATAACGAATGCCGCAAAAGAAGGTAACGAAAATAAATATGCTCGTCTCGCCGAACAACAATTCCGCGACCTTGGGTTCTCCTCTATTTCGTTCGTCGATGTAGAAACAGAACAGATTCATATTCTAGATGATGCAGATATCATTTATGTAATAGGTGGAAATACATTCACCCTCCTCAAGAAAATACGCGCATCTGGTGCTGACAAGATACTCTCTAAACGTCTTTCGAAAACGTCCGATCTTATATACATCGGTGTCAGCGCAGGAAGTATTCTCCTCACACCCACGGTACGCCTTGCAAACGAAGTCGAACCAGACCCGAACGACGAAGGTATTGATGACTTTTCTGGGCTCTCATTCTTCCCTGATGAGATATATCCTCATTACACAGAGGATGTCGAATCAGAAATACGCGAATATGAAATTCGCCACTCTGTTTCCGTACGACGGATAACCAATGACGAGGCGATACTGGTAAAAAACGGAAATGTAACCAATGTTTCTTAAAAGAAAAGCGGCCCACGAGGAGCCGCCTTAAGAAGTACACCCGAATTACGCAAGGAGAAGCAAGACTTGTTCTCGACCGATACTCTCGAGCAAATACCCAAGCCGAGGACCCCGCGTTTGACTGACCGTCGCTAGATACAATCCAGCAAATACCTCTGCTGGATTGGCTCCTGCTTGGCGAAGCGTCTCGTGAATCGTGTTGTGAATGATCGTACTGACCCACTCAATAGTGGCGAAAGCCCGCGCAATCTTATCGATAACCACACGGACATCTTCACTGCAGAACGGAGGATCCTCGCCGAGAGAACGTACACGCACGCAATACGGATTGTTCGGGATATCCAGCCAACGCTGTATCTTCTCAAGATCACTCGTCAACGGCATGACGGCCGTATCCGAATAGGCTCGATTGCGTTTGAGTACCGCAAGCGTCTTTACCGGATCGAAATCGCCAAGCTGTGCTGCCAAAACGAGGTGGTCGCGAGGATATGCACTCAGATAATCGGGAATCCCGACCACCTCACGCAAGACACGCACCGCGTCACGTCCCGAGATATCAAGCCCGCTTTCTGCGGCCCGCAAGATACGGGCCTCCTCAAGCTGACTCTCTATAGGGTCGAAACGAATGACTCGAGACGGATCCTTCACCGCAACTATCCACCAAAGCAGCTCGTTCGGATAGGTTTGCTCTGCTTGCTCGACCGAAAACGACTTACCCCCGGTCGAATGCATCGCTTCGCCAGATTTCAGATGCAACCAAGCGTACGGCACCGGAACTGGTGGCTCGCCTGAAAAAACATCTTTTATTATCCGACTTGCGGTTTCGTATGAGCCACCGGCACAACCATGATCCTGACCAAACGGCTCAACCGTAACTCCGAGAAGCGACCATCGCATCGGCCAATCCACACGCCACACGAGCTTCCCACCGCCAGTACGTATGTCCACTTCAGCATCCTGATTACACTTGGTGCACCGGAAGCGAAGCGTCCACAATCCATCCCAATTCTGAACGACCGTGTCCGTAATGGAAGAACACGAAGGACATTCAGGAGCGAAGAACCAACGTTCCTTCGACTCCTGTCGTCCTGCCGCACTGTCGAGGATACGATTTACGTGCTCGCGATGATTCAGCACGCTTTGCACATAAGGAGCACACTCCCCTTCTCTATATAACGCACTCGAGCGCACGACTTTTGGTCGTATGCCAATACGCGTCAACGATTTTAGGAGGCGATCCAAATGATGCTCGGCATAGTTTTCATGACAACCTTCTGGATCGGGGATCCTACATAACGGACATCCGACCCATCTTGCGTAGTTACTCGGAAGAAATCCGTAGACCTTTCGAAGTGGATCGAGATCGTCGGCGTATGCCAACAACTCCACCTGATGTCCCAATTTCTCCACGGCTGTTGCGACAAGCGCAGCGGTTATGAACTCCCTGCTATGCCCGATATGCACCGGAGCTGACAGAGATACCCCCGAGTTGACCACTACCGTTCCGCCCTCACCAACCTTGCGGATGGCTTCCTGGGCAATACGTTCACTCCAGTGCATATAGCCTCCTTAGGTGAGTTGACACAGATCGAATCTGGTCGAACGGTATATGCGCACGTGCGGAAGCCACTGTCTTAGCGACATCCAGCAACGCTTTTCCGTCCGAACACAGAGACAATTCAGTCTTTTCGATACGCTTCATGCCCCTTAGATACTGCCCTGACACGACATACGCCGCGCGTACGAAAGCGATGATAAGATCGCCTCGTACAACAACGGAATTCAGCTCGTTATCAGGGAACGCTTCGAGGAGCTCGAGTTTTACCGAGATTTCCTGCTCGCAATACCTGAGCAACGCTTTACGCGCAGCTTCGGGATACGGCGTCAGCAGATGCCTCATTTCTGACAACGCACAACTCTCGCTATGCAAGACCTTTCCCGCGAGGATGTCACCCATAAACGCCTCTGGCAACCGACAACCCGGAGCCCAGTAGCGGCGTTCACCGGCGACATTTTGCCCCGTGGCAAAAGTCGTTACTTCATGCATAACGGAATCCGTAGCCATGAATGCGACGCTCACGTCCGGAAGTCCATTACTGGAAAACCGGTATGAGTCATCACTTTTGGCACAGCCTGTCGCAAACAGATCGTCTTTGGTCGAGAGCAATGCTTCTTCCGAGACAACCCCACTTTGCGACAAAACCAACAGATCCACATCACGCGCCAGAATATCGACTTCAGCCGCGCTCCCAACGAGCAATACGGCTTCGGGTCGACAGTGACTCACAAGCGCCGCGAGCGCTCGTTGAACTAAGGTTTCCATAATTTCCTCCTTTGGAAGGTGAGCGCTTTCTGGACGGTTTGCCTGACTGCGTAACTACATGACAGAAGACTCGGGTCGGTGACCAGCGTCGGTGGATTCCATGAAATTACCTCCAGAGGTATCCCGAGATCGCTAATCGCCTGCCGAGCCTGCTGCTCCGACAAGGTTGCGAGAGTGCACTCCCCGCACCTACGTCGCTGCTCAAGCGAACACACGGACGCCCCGCAATCATCTGGCGCAGTTTCCTGTACCGAGATGATGCTCGGAATCCGTAACATATGCGAGAGAGCGCATGAAGACCGGCGAAATACCGGCACTCCTGGGAAATACTGACCTGCGAGACTCGTAATGACATCCCACAGACCATCCGGGAGATCCTTCACGTTATCATTGCGGGGAATATCAGGCATCGGCAAACGATGTATCTCGATGAGACCGTTCTCAATACCTTCCGTCCATCTGAGTCCACCAGGAACAATCATGTCTAGGTATGCACCATAGTGGCGCTGAACCCAGAGCATCATCATCTCGATCTTCTCAGGCGTACCGCTCCATTCAGAGACAATAGGACGTAAGTACCACGCGAGCGTGGCTCCTGCTTCCCTTGCTTCCTCGCTTCGCAAGAAACGGTTGTTCCTGCACGGCTCGATACTCGCTGGGTTATCTGCCCAACACAGAGAAATCATGAGACCTTTCGTGTTGGCGACAACCCGTGCGATATCTTGTTTCCTGCCGCTTGGAATACCGCCTTTGGTCACGATCCACATTGGATTATGGAGACCTCGTTTTACGAAGGCATCCATAATATCAAACGTGGATTGCGTAACTTCTGGCGAGGCAAATGGCTCCGTACTCGCCGTGCCAATACTGATTACCGACTCATTCTTCATGAAGAAGGGGTGCTTCACGAGTGCATCCACGATCTCGTCGATCGAGAACGCACCGCGTCTGAGTGGCGAAGCGGACATCTTCCCGGCCTTCGTCAAATCTTGCGCGGTCCCTTGCACATGACAATAAGCGCACTGCCATTTACAACCGACCCATGGGTCGATACTGATAGAGTTGTTCGATACGCTTACGCACGACAATGGACTGTTGCTGTCCGCAACAAGCACACCGTACGTGTATTCACGTATCGCAAATTCTCTACCAGAAGCAAGGCCTTTGGTGGTAGTGAATGGTTCTGCGTTTGCCAAGTCAAACGCTTTCTTTGAGTCCATGTTGATCTCCTTTCAGACAATTGACGTTGGCTATGATTTGCTCAGGCTTTGTGACGCCGACAACGACACTCGTGCCCATAGACCATGCCTCGGTGAGGATTTGCTGCGCGGAACGCGCAGGTACCCAACCCGAAGGATAGCTTCGTTTGAGACGTACATCGTTTGCAGACAAAAGCCGTACTTCGCCCTCGGTCTTAAGACGCATCCCTTGCATGAAGAGACTCCGAAGAAGCACCTCTATGCCTGGTGCTTGCAAGATTGGAAGCAGTCGAACAATCCATACATCTCTTTGGTTGTAGGGAACTTCGATGACATCGATGCTACTAAGAATGTCTGTTCCGATATTCCCCACGAATCCATCTGGAAGGGATATGCCGACCTTTTCGGCAAGACCAGAATCTTTCATTGAGAGCAGCGTGTCGGCTACCAGTCGAGCATCTTCACTCCAGGCTTCATGCCAGTTATGAAGAAGCGCGACGTCAACACGAGATCGCGACAGTCTCATCAGGGAACCTTCCAAAGACGCGCGCACATGCCCTACGGGATAGTGCTTTGCAATCGATGCGGTTAACTTTCCTTCTGAAGTCCGGACTGCCGGGATCTTTGTCACAACGACAGCATCACACGGAAGCATCCGTCCGAGTAACGACTCGACCGATCCTTGCCCGTATACCGCAGCCGTGTCGAAGCGTATTACACCCAACGATAGCGCGGTCACAAGTACCTCTTCCTTCTCTTCCAGAGACAAGCTCTGAAAGTCGCCCGAGAGTTGCCATGTGCCTAGATATAGGCGTTGATTCCATTTCATTTGTTTCTCCTTTGCATTCAGGTGTCAAAGAACGAAAAGTGCCCTATTGACACAAATAGATGACCGATGTCATATTATCAGAATTTTGAAAAGAGACAATCTTTATGAGAAAGAAAAAGTCACGCCCAAATTCGAGCGTGACCTTGTATGGGAATCGAGAACACTAGGGTGTTGGCGTGAATATGAATTCGCCACAACCCGATTCGGTCTCGTTACCGAAAGAACGGAACACCACCGATTCATTCTTGAGTCCCGCTTCAATCAGAAGACTGCGGAACGCCTGAACATCGTCGGCACTTGACCCCTTTTTGCCGTCTACTTCTCCGTTCGGCTTCGTCAACATTATGGACACCGCAGCTTCCGTACCGCGAAGGATATGTGTGAGCCGTTCCGCATCTTCCGGCTGGTCATTGAACCCTTTCAGGACCATGTAGTTCAACCACGTGCTCGTACCGGTCTGCGTCGCAAAATCAACGGCCGCAGCTATTGTCTTTCGAACACCGCCTGGTTTATTGAACGGCATAATTTCAGAACGCTTCTCATCGAAAGCCGCATGAAGGGAAACCCAGAGATACCTCAGAGGAATCTTGTACGTCGCAAACCTTGCGAGTCTTGTTGGATGTCCAACCGTAGCGAGCAACATATTCCCCTTATACTCTCCGCAAGACGCGATGAGAGATTGCATGCTGCTAACGATATTCTCCAAGTTATCAAGAGGCTCCCCGATTCCCATATACATCAATCTATCGAACCCGTGAGCTCTGTTGGCAAATTGCTCAAGGAGAGAAACTTGCTCACAGATTTCCTGAGCCGAAAGATTTCGGGCAAAACCATTCTTCCCGGAAGAGCAGAACGTGCAATACGTCTTGCATCCTGCTTGCGATGAGATGCACGCATGCACTTCTGCTACTCCGGCGGAATTGATTTCGAAAACCCCTGCTTGGATTAATAAGCCGTCATGGAGCTTCAAGGTAACCTTGTGATCTCTTATCGGACGGGATACGCCTGCACCGAAAACGGGTTCGGTCCCTTGCTGGTGGACAAAAGTCCTGACATCTAAGATGTTCATCTAAAACTCCTTAGTAGGTGACTAATCTGGATATAGTTATATGACTGAACACGACTTGCGTCAATGTGTGCGCATGATTTTAAGCCAGATTTCCCGATGACTTCCCGCGCCCTAGGAAGGACGAGAATTCAGGAACCGACATAGACACTAAGTTTCGCCAGTTCGATTCCAACGCCCCTGTTCAAAATCGGATCAATTTTGCTGTGATTGCGACACGAAACTTTGCCGAATACGAGAAAAGGAATCGAACTGAAAATATGTTGAATATGCTACATAACAGAAAAAGCTCGCATGGTATTTGCGAGCTTTTTCTGGTGAACACCCTGAGCGGTACAGTACCGATTTTGATGCCTGTCGGTACTGGTTCCTGGCGTCACAACCGTGTTGCGGGGGTCGGAATCGAACCGACGTCTGGAGGTTATGCTTACCGCTACAACTTTCGTTGCTCTTGCACATTTGATTTGCGGTCTGGACTATGCCTTCACCCACGAGGGGTGTCTACCGTCTAGTCTCTACACCTTCCGATCTCCTTACAGAGAAAGGCTTGGCTCGGCATTGCCGTGCGCTCAAGAGCGCGAGGGTTTCACCGAATTTGGCAGATGATCTTGTGCGCAATTACTCGCGCAAACGCCCGAATTGTTCAAGCCTCCCGAGGTACCTCTCCTCTACCCCGCTATTGACAAGTATACACAAGGAACATTGTTAAGCAACAATCCTCTATGGAACCACGTCTCTAAAAACACCATGGATGAATAGATGAACATTCTCCATGTTTATATTAGCGTCATTGATGCACGCAATTCCGTGTTTTTAAGTAAAACGCTACCGAATAATCGCGTCATACGTCACTGCCGTGGCTGCTTCAAGTTTTTTATGAAGTTCGTTTACTTCATTATTGGTGAGAGTACGTTCAACACTACGATACGTAACGCGGTAGGCGTAACTTACGGCACCCACACCTAATTTCTTTTCGTTTTGGTAGGTATCGATAAGCTTCACCTCTTCTACCAGACCGTCGGCAATATCGCGCACCAGATCAAAATAATTATTTGGTATGAATTCTTTCCGCACGATAAAAGAAATGTCACGAACAACGGGCGGATACTTACTCACCTCCTTGAAAGCTTGCCCGAGCTTTAATTGTTTCTTTACACGTTCATCATCCGACCATAAAAGCCGAATATCCGGCAGCTCCATTGAGATGATAGCAAGTCGTTCAAGACCGAAGCCAAAAGCCCAGCCGTTCCATGTAGATGAGTCGACGCCAAGATTGTCGAGCACGTCCCCTTTCACTACGCCTGCACCCAACACCTCGACCCAAGTGCCATTACCGTCTTTATCAACTTCCATCTCAAGGGAAGGGTCAGTATATGGAAAAGTGTCCGGATTGAAGCGGTATTTCACGTCCGGACCGAACGCCGCCTTAGCTATATCAGAAAGCACTTTTTTGAGATCTTCAATAGTGATGATTCCTTTCTTTTTAGGGGTAAGGTACCAGCCATCAATCTGATGGAATACGTTCATGTGCCGACGATCGATTTCATCCTTTCGGTAAACCTTACCGTAGGAGAGTGCTCCGACCATTTCGCCAGCCGCGATTTTTTTTCGAACACTCTCTTCCTTAAGGAAGTAGTACCACATCACCGTGGTGTGCGTGCGCAATACATGCGTGTCGTCAACGAAATACGAATCGGACCTTGAACGTGCCGGATGATCCTTGGGAAAATTGAAAAGGTCGAAGACTATATCCGTACTAATGACTTCAGGCACCTCGATCACATCGTAGTTCTTAAAATCGGGAATGGTAAGAATCCTCCGTACAAGCTCATACAGTGGATTATGCGGGGTTCGCGATAGATCGGGCATTGCCAAATATCGCTTCATTCGCGTTGCTTCTATATCTGTTCGTTTCTCTAATTCCTGCTTCAGTCGATTTTCTTCGGTCTTCGCTATCTTAATATCCATTACATCCTAATATAACAAAAAGTAGATAAAACGAAACGTTTTTATTAAAGGGAGTTAAATCTAAATCACCTTGAATTCGTGCAGGACAGATTCGAAACGCGCGATAGTGCGGCGCGTGAGCGATTCGGTGAGGTCGAAAGAGGAACCTTCGTGCGCTATCTGATTACGAACTTTATGCGCCTCCCAGGCATCCTGGAGCGTCTTAAAATGCCCAGGATCGGCTGCTTTCAATTTTTCACCGACACCTTCGCCAATGTACCCCTGCTGCGTGAGCATGTCATCCAGCATAATATCGGCTTCAATAATCGCCTCGCGCCACGCGCTCGGACTTGCATCTTCGACGAGCGACTGGATGTGTTCCCAACGCGGATGAGCGCCTCCCGGAGCCTCAGGTGAGACGAGAACGGTGCTGTAATATTTCTCTTCGCGCTCGCGCAGTTCGAAAAGACGCACCGTCGAATAGATAATGACGAAAAGCCCTATGACCGAAATGATATAACCGATGACGGTAATCCATATCCAAATCTGCGCGAGTAACGCAGAAAGTTCCGCAGTATTGATTGGAATGCATGCCCCACGGAAACATTCATACAGCAGACGGAAAAAATATTCTATATTTATCTGTGTGGCGGCATGCATCGCATTTACTAGTATAGCGAGAAATACTAAACGTGACCTATCTTCTCCACTGCGCTCCCAATTGCAAAAAGAATGTTTTCTGCCTGATGCGGTGCCGTAAAATGGGCACCGACGGGAAGTGATATTCCCGCGCGATCAACGTGACCCATCGGAATGGAAATCGCTGGCATGCCGGTAAGATTCGCAGTTACCGTGAAGATATCTCCCAGATACATCGAGAGTGGGTCACTTTTTTCACCAAAAACAAATGCCGGGGAGGGCGTTGTCGGAAAAGCGACGGCATCAACTTTCTCAAAGGCTACAGAGTACTCGCGACGCAGCACAGCGCGCATGGCATCCGCTCGGTGGTAATAGGCATCAATATAACCCGATGAGAGCACGAAGGTACCAAGTAGAATGCGGCGGCGCGTCTCCTCCCCGAACCCCTTAGTGCGCGAAAGAACATAATCATCAAGTAACGTTTCTCCACGCTCCGCAAATCCATAACGGATGCCATCGAGTCGTGCGAGATTAGTCGAAACCTCGGCAGGCATAATAATGTAATATGCCGCAAGTGCATGTGCGCTCATCGGCAGTTTAATGTCAACAAGGACGTGTCCTGCACGCGCGAGTTCCTCAAGTAATGCGTTAAATGCGGCACGCACATCCGCATCAATACCCTCCTCGAGCAGGTGTCGAGGCACGCCGATGCGCAGACTCTTCGAGACTGCACGCATGGGATAGAGGTTGTCCGGAATCGTTGTCGAGTCCATTATGTCTTCGCCACGAATCGTTTCGTAGAGTATGCGCGCGTCTTCCACAGATGCTGCCAAGGGACCGATTTGATCAAGTGAAGAACCCATCGCTATAAGCCCCGAACGAGAAACGGCGCCGTAGGTCGGCTTCAATCCCACGATACCGGTATATGCCGCTGGCTGACGTATAGAACCGCCAGTATCGGAACCAAGAGCGGCAAGTGCAAGATGCGCGGCAACCGCGACGGCGGAACCGCCAGAAGAGCCGCCGGGTACTCGCTCTGTATCATGCGGATTTACTGAGGGGCCGAAAGCGGAATTCTCCGTCGAAGACCCCATTGCGAATTCATCCATGTTGGTACGTCCAACGAAGACTGCACCCGCATCTTTTAATTTCTTTACAACTGTCGCATCATAGGTTGCTCGGTAATGTTCAAGCATTTTTGATGCTGCACTTGCTACTTTTCCCTCAAGCAGGATATTGTCCTTCAGTGCAAGCGGGATGCCACAAAGGAGTGGTGCTTTCGCACCTTCGGTATCAATGCGTTTCTGTGCGCCATGTAGCGCACCATCATCGACATCGAAGATTTCAAGAAATGCATTGAGTTCTTTGTTGCGCGCGTGTGCCTCATTAACACATGCGTCCCAAAGTTCGCGCACGGAACATTCTCGCGCACGCAATGCACGAGCCGCCTCGGCTATAGTCATTTCATTTAATTTAGCCATGAGAAATGATCTGCTTTACCACAAGCGCATCTTCTTCGCACGCGGGGAACTGTTCAGTAAGTTTTGCGGTATATGCGCCGGGCGTATGCGGTTCTCCATCATTGCGCATCACGTTGCGTAGAAGAGGTTTCTCCTCCAGAGAATGCTGCGGGAGTTTGAGTTGCGTAAGCTGTCCGATATACGCAAGTATCGCGTCAAATTCTTTGGTGAACTGCTCAAGCTCGGCGTCTTCGACTTTGATGCGCGCGAGTGCCGCGAGCTTTTTTACTTCCGCTACTGTCGCCATAAAAGCACTTTATCATGATCTGAGCTTCTTAAGAAAGCCGGCTTCATCAATGACCGGAACACTGAGGCGTGTTGCTTCTGTGAATTTCAAACCGGGCGCCTCCCCCGCAACGACAAAAGAAGTTTTTGCGGAGACAGAATTTGAGATTTTCCCGCCCGCCTGGCGCACTCTCGCCACAGCATCATCACGAGAAATGTTTGGCAATGTGCCAGTTATGACCACCGTTTGTCCGGTCAATGGCCCTCGGGAAAGAAGCGGGGTCTTTTTAATCGAGAGGTATTCCCTAAGCCGCGCGAGAAGCGCGCGATTATTCGCGTCCTGAAACCAGGTGGCAACCGAATTCCCGATAATCGAACCAATCCCGGGTATACTCGAGAGTGATTTCTCACTCGCGCGGCTAAGCGCACCGAGTGTTGTGAAATGCGCAGCAAGAATAGAGGAAATTTCTTCGCCCACGTGCGGGATACTAAGACCAATCAAAAGACGATTGAGAGAGGTCTTTCTGGCGTTCTTAATTGCTGTTACAAGATTCGTCGCCTTTGTTTTTTCAAAACCTTCGATTGCAAGCAGTTCGTCTTTCGTTAGCTCGAAAAGATCGTCGAAATCGGAAATGAGACCGCGTTCCATGAGAAGCCGTATGGTCTCACGACCGCATCCGTCGATGTCGAGCGCGTGTTTGCTAGCGAAATGAGTTAACTTGCGTGCCTGCTGTTCGAAGGAGCCGGCCTCCCTGCATCGATGCGCCGCCTCTCCGGGCACGCGTTCAATTCCACCATCGCCGCCACACAATGCCGAGCGGGTTGGGAAGTTCCACGTTTTCGCTCCTTTCGGGCGAAGCTCTTTCATGACTGAAACAATTTCAGGAATAATGTCACCCGCTTTTTGCAAAATCACCGTATCGCCGATACAGATATCCTTTTCTTTTATGAAGTCTTCGTTGTGAAGCGTCGCGCGTGCAACGGTCGTCCCAGCAACCGCGACTGGACGCAGATGTGCGACCGGCGTGAGCTTCCCCGTACGTCCCACCTGAAGCGTGATATCTTCGATAATCGTCTCGACTTGTTCCGGCGGAAATTTATACGCTATGGCAAAACGTGGCGCCTTGCCGGTATAGCCGAGCATCTCTTGTGCTGCGTGTGATTCAATTTTCAACACGATTCCATCGATTTGGTAATCGACCTTATCTCGTGCGCTTCCTCGCCATATCTGCCAATATGAAAAAATATCTTCAATGGAATCGGCGTGGCGGTGTTCCGGATTGACCGGAAGACCAAGTTCCATAAGATATGCGAGCTCTTCGCTTTGCGTCGGAGGAAATACCTCCGACGTCGCCGCGACATCATATACAAACGCGCCGAGCGAGCGCGCCGCCGCTACTTTTGGATCAAGCTGACGGATTGAACCTGCCGCGGCATTGCGCGGATTCGCAAATTCAGGCTCACCCCGTGCCTTTCGAGCGGCGTTTAACTGCAAAAAGCCGGAACGCGCAAAGTACACCTCGCCCTCGACAATGAGATCGACGGGACGTCCGAGACGTTCCGGTACTTCTCGAATCGTGCGAACGTTATGGGTGACATCTTCGCCGGTAACACCATCGCCACGCGTTGCGGCACATACGAGTAAACCTTTTTCGTAGGTAAGTACAATTTTAAGCCCGTCGATTTTGAGTTCAAGATCGTAGCTTGGCATACTATCGATCACCTTACGGACGCGTTTATCGAATGCGCGTACTTCCTCTTCAGAAAAAGCATCATTGAAGGACCATTGTGGCACGGCGTGCTTTACTTTTTCGAGGAATGGCAATGGCTTGCCTATAATGCGCTGAGTGACTGAATCTGTTTGTACAAGTTCTGGATACTTCCTCTCAATCTCGCGCAACTCGCTATGAAGTGCGTCATAGACGCTGTCTGGAAGTTCTGGCACATCGAGCGTGTAGTACTGGTGCGCATGGTACGCAAGAAGTTCGCGAAGTTTCTCCGCACGTTCCCTTACCTTACGAGGAGTCATATGCCTACCACTATATCAATAGTGGTAGCTGAGACCACTTGACGCGAAACGCGCCCCCATTTGGGGATTAGTCACTGCGGTGCAGGAAATATCGTAACCCTGAGAAAAAACATAGGTGGTATAGGTGGTTCCACTTGTCGATGGTTGTGGATTCTCGTACTTATAAACCCTTACATCAGCACAGCTTTGTCCAGAATCAAGCGGGAGACGCATGGTAACGACCCACGATGGATTTGTTGTGTTGTAGTTGTTGGAAAGAATAGTGCTTAATGTGGTAATGCCATCACAAGTTATACTGGGTGCAGTAGGATTATTAGATGACGGGACGGCGAAGGAATCTAATTGTTGGTCATAATATAAGGCGCATTCGAGCGCCGCATCAGCCGCATAAAACGCAGATTGCGATTCTATAGCCGTAGAGGCGAGTATTTCCTGTTTATAACCGAGCGAACTAAGCGCGAGACCAATGCTGAGCATAACCGTCATAAAAATAACGGCAATGAGAAGCGCGAATCCGCGCTGTTGTTTATTTACCTGTGGTTGGGTTATTGCCATGGAGTTAGGTTATCGGTGACTATTTCGGAATAATTGCTGCCATGGAAACTCCATTCCACTGTTGAGGTAATACTCACCTCATTTGAAGAAATGGTATTTGCCTGAATTGTACGCGTGAATGGTGTTGCTGTATTAGCAATACCACCGATAGTAGCCTGCGTTGTATAAATACTATTTGAAGTAAGATAGAGTGGCCCACAAGCATTGCCATTACCATTGCTACTGCACGTGGTAAGCGAACAGTTATTGCTGCCGACACACATTGGCTGAAGTAGTGGATCAAGAGTGCACTTCTTCGCGGAATTGGATAAGCCGCACTGTTTAATGGAAGTAATGCTATTACCACTGACGAAATTATCCCAGCCCTCTTGCGATACATTATTCCCAGTATTATTAGGAGCAGCATATGCGCTTAAATAGGCGTCATCACGCATCGTACGCACGTATTCAATCCCCTCTTGTGCAAGATATGAAGCGGTAAGCTGATCACTTGCAAGTTCGGCGGCAACGATAGAACTATTTGCGGCATACATCGGCCCGACAATTGCAAGCGCAATAATCGCTATCGCAACCATGGCTTCAATAAGTGTAAATCCTTTTATATTCATATCTTATATATCGGAACCGCGCCACGCGGCACTTGATTCGACGGTAAAGGGTTGCGGCGCTCTCCCTGGACTGGAGGGAACTGACCCTGAGACGATTATTGTAACGTAAGGCTGTTGGGTATCACCCGTGGTCGAATATGATCCAACACCTGAAACATAGAAGACAAGCGAGGTGATAGTTACCGATGGGTCAGTGAGACTAACCCACGTGGGGGAGATACCTTTCTGCTCTTGTATTGAGCCACTTGCGAGTTTGTAGGTGATTGCATTCCCATTCGCGTCAGTGAATGTGAATTCACCACCCCCACCACCCCCACCACTCAAATATGGGCAATTAATACCAGGTGTTTGCCCACAACCATAGGCAGAACCGGAACGAATATCGCGCGTCATGCTTTCAAGCGCGAAAGAAACGTTGTCGATTCCAGTCGAAATGGCTTGTGCCTGCTGACTAACGCGAATCATTGTGAGATAAGCGCTTGCGGCTATGGTCATGATAGATGCAAATAGCCCAATTGCGACCATGAGCTCAATGAGGGTAAATCCGTATGTTATTTTGTTTTTCATGAGCATGTTGAAGCGCTTACACTTATTTCCCCCAACGTATCAACTGAAACGTAGCGAAGACCGCCCTGCGGCGAGGTAACGGCTATACACGCTTTCGTATAGGGAGAGGGATACACAAATGGGCCATTAATGCTGATGGTGGCATCACCGTTCGGACGTGCGAAAACGACGTCAAGTGTTGTAAGTGTTGTATTAGTATTGCTACAGCTCCAAGAAGATGAGTAGACACAGAAACTGTTTAAGGTGATACCATTTTGAAGCGTGTAATCATTTATTATCTGATCTCCACTCGTGTTACTTGGTGGTTCGTAAATGCAATCGCCTGGAATAGCGCCCGGGCCATTAGGAACACCTACCGTGGTGTGACAAAAATGACCGGGGGATCCAACTGGCGGATAGGTGTCAGCGAAAAGGATGAAAGAATTTGGCACGGCCATGTCAAAGTGTACTCCATACCCTGCATTCACGATTCCATTTACCGCGCGACTACCGAGTCCGAAATTCTCGGCAGAATGCATTGTAAGCGCAATATCATATGCCGTATTCGCAAGTATGATGGTTTTATTAAAAGAGGCCTGACTGGTAATCGTAACCGCCGTCACGATGAGAATAATTGCCGCCACGACCAAGAGCTCAATCAGTGTAAAGCCCCGACGAGGATGAATAGGTTCCATTGAGTAAAGTATGCGAGAAGGAAACCGGCGGCCAGAAATGGCGCGAACGGCACCTCAACCCCCATTCTAGAGCCATGAGGCCTCCGCGCCAATATGATTATCCCAATAATTGCGCCGATCCAGAATGAAAAAACAAATCCGGTCAACGCCGTTGAGCCTGTCAGGAGGGCGCACCCTAGCGCAAACGGCGCATCGGCGAGACCCATGGCGCGACCGCGCGAGAGGAGATTGATTAGCGCAAGGGATGCCGCGATAAGCAAAGCGGCGGGAATCGTCCAAAGAAAAGCTGCCGGTGATGGCGCAGCTATGAAACCCGTTACCGTGGCCATGGATACGAATGCCGCCAGAAGCCAAGGCGGCAGTATCTGATGTGCGAGATCATAAAGAACGAGTGCGAGTAATATCGATAATGAGAGAAGCATAAATGGCAGCGCGCTCGCGAAACCAAGTTTGAGGTATGCCAAGATAAAGAATGTTCCAAGGACTACCTCGCTTAAGGGAGAAATTGCTGAGATGCGCGCGCCGCAACATTGCGCACGGCCTCGCAAAATAAGATACGAGAAGATAGGTATAAGTGAGACGGGACGCAGAAGTTCCCCACAAACATCGCAACGTGATCGGCCAACGAGAAAACTCTGTCCGGTATTAAGCCGGCCAACAAGTACACCCACAAAACTTGCAGTGACTGCCCCGAACATG
>JAJXVZ010000032.1 GCA_021781865.1 bacterium
AGGGCGCTCAAGAAGACGCTGTACTCGTCGCGCACCAGGTAGTGGGAGAACTTGGACGTTTTGCGAAGAAATATAAAGGTTTTCTCCCAACAGTTGAGGGCATGAATGATTCTATAGAAAAATATCTTATTTTAAATGATTACGTGAAAACGGCGAAGGCTTTCATTTTGTATCGTGATAAGCGTGCGCAGCTTCGTGCGGTGCATGTTGAAGTTTCGGAACATGTGCGCAAACTTACTGAAGAAAGTAAAAAATATTTTGTTGGCAACACCCTTGGTGAGTTCGTCTACCTGCGGACGTATGCTAAGTGGATTCCGGAAGAGAGTCGGCGCGAAACGTGGATTGAGACAGTCGACCGGTACATAAGTTTCATGCGTGAGAATATCGGTAACAAACTGACCGAAAAAGAATATACCGAAGTGCGCACGGCTATTCTCAAACAAGAAGTGATGCCATCGATGCGTCTCATGCAATTCTCAGGAGAAGCAGCACGCCGTTGTAATACATGCGCATATAATTGTACATTCATTGCACCGATCGAACTTACCGATTTCGCTGAAATCATGTATCTCTCTATGCAGGGATGTGGCGTTGGCTTTGCCGTCGAGAGTCAAAATATAGAACAGCTGCCACAAATTAAAAAACAGACGGGAGAGAAATTGCCAACTCACTTTGTTGCCGACTCTAAGGAGGGGTGGTGCGATGCGCTCACGCTCGGACTCAAGACCTGGTATGACGGAAAGGACATAAACTTTGATTTTTCCCAGGTGCGTCCAGCAGGAGCACGATTAAAGGTGATGGGTGGTAAAGCCTCTGGCCCCGAACCTCTCAAAAGTTTGCTTGGGTTTGCACGTGAGCGTGTTATGGCACGACAAGGTCGACGTTTGCGTAATATTGATGCCCACGACATTATCTGCAAGATCGGAGAATGTGTGGTTGCCGGTGGTGTACGCCGCACCGCTATGATCTCGCTTTCTGATCTTGATGATGTGGAGATGCGTGATGCTAAGAAAGGTCAGTTTTATATGACCGATCCACATCGTGCAGTTGCAAATAATTCTGCAGTTTATGAGGTGCAGCCAACAAATGCTGAACTCATGGATGAGTGGGTTGCTCTTATGAAGAGTGGTGCAGGAGAGCGGGGCATTTTCAATCGCGGTTCGCTCACAACAACACTTCCGAAGCGTCGTATTGATTATTTCAAAAAAGTCGGTTTTATCGGAGAGGATGACGTGGTACGTGGATCCATTGGTACAAACCCTTGTGCCGAAATCATCCTACAATCAAAACAGTTCTGCAATCTATCGGAAGTGATCGCGCGCGCGCATGATACGGAAACCTCGCTTCTTCGAAAGGCACGACTTGCAGCAATTCTCGGTACATATCAATCAACGCTCACAAAGTTTGAGTACATCTCAAAGGAATGGACTAATCACAATCGTGCGGAACGGCTCCTTGGTGTTTCGGTGACTGGGCAGTGGGATTCGCCGGTCGCACGGCGCCCAGAAGTTATGCGGAAACTCCGCGACATAATAGTGAAGACGAACAACACGTACGCAAAACGTTTTGGCATCGAGCGATCAATGGCGGTTACTGCGGTAAAACCATCAGGAACCGTTTCCCAGACATTTAATTGCGCTTCGGGGATTCACCCGCGTCATGCGCCATACTACGTTCGGCGTGTGCGTATCAGCGCAACCGATTCACTTTTTAAAATGATGCGAGATCAGGGCGTACCTTATTATCCAGAAGTCGGACAATCGATGGAGGCGGCAAATACCTATGTTTTAGAGTTCCCGATCAAAGCACCTGATTCCTCGAAAGAGGCGCGATTCAAGGATGATTTCACTGCGCTCGAGCAGCTCGAGTACTGGAAACGAGTTAAGCTTAATTATACTGAACATAACCCATCAGCGACTATTTCAGTCGGTACGAGTGAATGGATCAGTGTGGTCGACTGGATTCAGAAGAATTGGAGCATTATCGGAGGGCTTTCATTTTTACCGAGAAGCGATTATGTGTATCGGCTTGCACCCTATGAGACAATAACGAAAAAAGAATACGAGGAGCGTATGGCTCGGTTTCCCAAGGTAGACTATTCGAAGCTTATAGCATATGAACGTCAGGATGAAACTGAAATGAAAAAAGAACTCGCCTGTGCTGGAGGAACTTGTGAGATAGAGTAAACGTGCTAAGCAAGAGGGGAGATAATGCTAAAACCCACGCAGGAGCGTGGATTTTAGCATTATATAGACCGAACCGATAAGCCGAATTCTGTCGTGGGCGATCATTTATCTGGGCTCACAATTGCTCATAAGCTCAAGCGGCACTCCCTTTTTATTGGGCACGGCCTTGCATGCGGGTAAGGATTTAGTCGTTGCACCCCCGTCTTTCGACGGGGCTCTCCCTGAAGGGAGCCTCTAACTTTCGTCTTTGGCGTCTCTGTAGGCACCTCTATCCTTGCGGACGACGGGTGTTACCCGCTACCTATTTTTCCGTTCACCATTTAATTAGCGAATAGAAAGCATGTTCGGACTTTCCTCCCATGCAGAGCTTACGCCTGCACAAGCGATCGCCTAGCTCGGTCTATCTAAACTATATCATTATAAATAAGATTATGTGGATGCACATCTAGACAGCAACAGAAACGAGGTATACTAGACATTAGTATCATTTTACCGAAATAAACCCGACGAAAAACAACCATGCCACCACAACAACCAGCCATCCGCCGTTCACCTGAGGATATTAGTGTATGGGCGTTGATAGCGACGCTAGTCGTTGGCGTATTTGCGTTCATCCCATCTGTGGCAGTGCCATTCTCGACGACCAAAACTTTCTTGCTTGCTGCTGGAGCACTTATAACATTTGCAGTTTATATTCTTGCACGACTTTCGCGTGGCAATATTATTTTTCCGCCATCAATGCTTGTGGGCGTGCTTTGGTTACCCGTAATTGCTTACGTACTTTCAGCTGTATTTTCTGGAGCATCATTTACAAACACATTTTGGGGAACGGCTTTCGAACCGGACACACTCGGTTTCATACTTATTGCAGCAAGTCTTGGAACTTTAACTGCATTTGTGTTGAGACGTTCTGAGCATTATCGCTTGTTCCTTCGTGTGGGCGCCCTCGTGTTTGGTTTCGTTACGTTACTCGAAATATGTGCTGTTATCGTCGGACAATTTGCGTCAAATTTAATTCCACCCACATTCTCGATTCTTGGTTCTTTTGACAACCTGGCATTTTTTCTCGGTCTTGGCGTGGTCAGTGTTCTCATGACGCTCCGGTTCATTGAATTACAGGCGCGGGCGCGGCGCGGTCTCCTTGTTAGCGGCGCGGTCTCGCTTTTTTTGCTCGCTCTCGCGAATTCTACAGTTGTTTGGGTATTGATTGCTCTCGTGGCACTCGGCCTTTTTGTTGAAGCAGTGATGCGCCGCCGACCTCAAGCGGTTGACGCCGATCTTGATGGGGCAGTGACGACAGGTGACACATCACTTGAAATGAGCGAAGGAAGTCATTCGCTCATTCTGCTACCAATCACGGTACTTGCAGTGTCACTCTTTTTTCTCATCGGCGGAACACTTGGTAGTGCACTTGCAAGTGCGTTTCATGTGAATGTACTCAATGTTCGACCGTCTTGGCAATCAACACTCTCGGTCGCACACAAGTCTTATGCTACCGCACCAATTTTCGGTACTGGCCCGGATACTTTCGCCATCGAGTGGCTCAAGTATCGTGATGCGTCGCTCAATTCGACCGTGTTTTGGAATACCGATTTCTCTACTGGCGTCGGCTTTATTCCAACTTCACTCGTAACAACCGGTATCGTAGGAGCCTTCGCATGGATCTTGTTTATTGGATTCCTCATAGTGCTTGGTCTGCGTATGCTTATCTTGCGTGCACCAGAAGATACGTTTATTCGTTACGTCGCGATATTGTCATTTGTTGGTTCGCTCTATCTGTTTGCCATCGCAATCTTCGATGTGCCAAACACAGTCATTCTTACACTCGCTTTCGTTTTCGTGGGACTTTTCATCTCAACAACTCGTTTTGCCGCGCATAGTCAGCAATGGGGTATTATTTTCTCGCGCTCTCCACGGCTCGGATTCGTTATCGTATTCTCACTCACAATTCTTCTGCTCACGTCGATAGTTGCTGCGTATGCGCTTGTTGAACGTTCTGTTGCTATGACACAACTCGCAAACGCAGGGGCTGCATTTTCTGCGGGTAACCTAAACGCAGCCGATCAAGCTGCGCAAGACTCAATCTCATTCGCGCCAAATGCTGCAGCGTATCAAATAGAGGCCGGTATTGCAGCGGCGCGTCTCGGAAGTATTGTGGCATCGTCCTCGACAACGTCAGCCGCCGTTGCGCAACAGGAATTTCAGGCAACGCTCTCCGCAGGAATCAATGCAGCTTTGACGGCAACGCAACTCGCTCCTCTCGATTATCAGAATTGGCTCGTGCTCGGGAACTTGTACGCGCAAGCGGTTCCTCTTGGTTATGACAGTGCGAA
>JAJXVZ010000010.1 GCA_021781865.1 bacterium
TGCTTTTTGCTACAGGCGGTACGCCTTTCATCTATCAGGAACGTGTTGGGAAGGGCGGGCGCAGTATTCGACTTATCAAACTTCGCACCATGCTGTTCTTCGATGCGGGAGATTCCGAGAAGCAGAAACGAAATCATGTCACGAAAGTTGGTCATTTTTTGCGTAAGACGCGCATCGATGAGTTACCACAACTCTGGAATATTCTCACAGGGGATTTGTCATTTATTGGACCACGACCAGAACTACCAAAGATCGCCGAGGTATATGAGCGAGAGATTCCGCAGTATCGTATGCGCTATCTAATTACCCCAGGACTTTCTGGCTGGGCGCAAATACACGACTCTAATGTGCCACGTGGACAAGCGGATGTTGTGCGTACACGCCGGAAACTTTCATTCGACTTATATTATCTGAAGCATCGTTCCTTTGGACTTGATCTTGCCATCACACTCAAGACGTTTCGTGCGCTTGCTTCTCTTTCGGGAACCTGAATCACAGGAGAACTAACCGTAATTACCTGCGAGTATAGTTTTACTGATAGGGGCATCTTCATTACGGGAGATGCTTTCCTTATGGAAAGGGCAATGAATATATGAAATACGCAAGGTCTTCGCTTTTTCTCTATTTCGTTTATAATCTCCATATGACTCGTTTCCGAGTGTTTGCAGGCATCGCCCTAATTATAGGGTTTTTGCTTATATATTTTGTGTGGGCGACCGAAACAAATCCTACAAGCGCGTATCATTTTAAACTCGGCCTCGATCTCGCAGGGGGCACAGAACTTGTTTATAAGGCCGACATGAGTCAGACGCCTTCGAGTGAACGTTCGGATGCACTATCCGCGCTTCAGGGTGTTATCGAGCGTCGAGTGAATTTGTTTGGTGTTGCGGAACCATTAGTTCAGACAGAACAGGCGAGCGCACTTTCAGGTATCACCGAAGATCGTCTCATTGTTGATTTACCAGGTGTGACTGATATCAAGGCTGCTGTGGCCGCGCTTGGTAAGACTCCTACACTCGAATTTATGCTCGCGACTACAACAACGGTTGGCACGACAACTGAGGTTGCGTATGTCCCAACTGGTCTTACGGGCCGCTATCTTTCGAGTGCAGCGCTTGGGTTCGGGTCTGGTGCGACAGCGGGTCTTTCGGCTCCACAGGTTATTCTTACCTTCAATAGTGCAGGCGCGACACTTTTCGAAAAAATAACGAGTGAAAACGTTGGCCGTACACTTGCCATCTTTCTTGATGGACAGCCGATTTCTGAACCGGTCATTCAAGAAGCAATTCCTGGCGGACAAGCGACCATCACTGGGAACTTTACAGCAACTGGGGCGCGTGATCTTGTGCGCAATCTTAACTTCGGTGCGCTACCTGTACCAATTACGCTTGAAAGCAGTTCTGCGGTCGGTCCGACTTTGGGTGCAGCAGCTATTTCTGCCGGTGTTGTCGCGGGAGTCATCGGTTTCATTGTCATCGCACTCTTCATGATCGCCTGGTATCGCCTCCCAGGCCTCATCGCGACAGTCGCGCTCGCTGAATACCTTGCGTTCATGCTTGCAATCATTAAAATTATTCCAGTTACACTTACAGCATCGGGAATTGCAGGGCTTATAATTTCAGTCGGTATGGCGGTGGACGCGAATGTGCTTATATTTGAGCGCTCCAAGGAGGAATTACGTGAAGGGAAGGATCCACGTGAGGCAGTGCACGTTGGTTTCGCTCGTGCATGGACTGCAATTCGTGATGGTCATCTTACAATGATTATCTCCGGAGTTATTCTTTTCTGGTTAGGAACGAGTATAGTACAGGGATTTGCACTCGTTTTTGTACTCGGCGTGCTTGCGTCATTCATTTCTGCAATATCACTCTCTCGCGTTTTCTTGCTTTCTCTTGTCCCTGAACACAAAAAGGGTATATGGAAGTTCCTTATGGGTTCTGGAATACATAACGCATAATTTCTTATGTATATTGTTACACATCGCTCACTTTTTTTCTGGATTACCGGAATCATTCTCGCGGCAGCGATTGGGTCCATTCTTATCTTTGGCTTGCCACTCGGCATTGATTTTACCGGCGGTTCTCTGATGCAAGTGAGCTATCAAAATAGCGTTCCGCCACTTGCAACTATTGAGAAACAGGTTGCTGTTGTCCCGTTAGGCTTAGTATCTGTACGTACTATGGGCACAAATGAAATTTCCATCCGCACACGTACCATGACTCCAGCAGAACATGATGCTGTTCTTGCCTCAATTTCTTCAAATGCGTCGACAACCGAACTCTCTTATTCATCGGTTGGTCCCGCACTCGGAAGCCAATTTACCAATAAGGCACTCTGGGCGATTTTCGTGGTAATTCTCGTTATTGTGCTTTACATTGCATTTGCCTTCCGCAAGGTATCACGGCCAGTTCCTTCATGGGGGTACGGTCTGACAGTTATCACAATGCTTGCTATAGACCTTATCGTACCGACTGGTTTTTACGCCGCGTATGCACACTTCACTGGAGCAGAAGTCGATTCCTTATTTATCGTTGCACTTCTCGCGCTCCTTGGTTATGTCGTAAACGACATAATAGTAGTCTTTGATCGTGTACGGGAACATCTTGCAAAGAACGAAAAAATGGGTGTGAAGGAAGAATTTGAAGTAACAATCGGTAAATCTATCAACGAGACGATGATGCGTTCTATCAATACCGCGCTTACTGTGGCTCTCGCACTTCTCGTACTTATCTTTTTTGGTGCTCCAGCAACTCGCAATTTCGCACTCGTTATGCTCGTTGGGGTAGTTGCAGGAACCTTCTCTTCAATCTGTCGCTCCGCTCCGCTCCTCATTCCTATTGCCAAATGGTTCACTAAGAAATGATTTTCACGAAAGGAATTAACTTAACTTTATTTAAGTATTATTAGGACATAATACAAAATTATTATCTGAGTCAAATATAAATACCACCTCTCTTAGAGTAATCTAAACTTCCAGTCTTATTTCCTGATAATAAGGAGTGTAATTTAGTCAGCCCAATAACTACTAGCCATGACAGGCAGGATGGAGAAATCCGCAAGAAAGATTGAAGTGGAAACAATCACACACTCACGCAATTGCGCATTTCATAGGCAAGGGTGACGGCCTCGTTAAAACTATAGCGCTTTACCAGTCTCGCGCAACTTTGCAAAATCTACAACTTGTTTCGCAAGATTCTTCACAAGCCAAGAGCTTGATTGAGGCTTCCCCGTATCACCAACATTGAATATCATTTTTATCCCAAGTTTCTTGCATACGGCTGTCTCAGGAATTTCCTCCTCATTGCTTCGATCGTTTCCACCATTGGCAAATATATCGACCCGAAGCTTTTCAAGCATGTGGGAAATATCATACGTCTCTCGCGGATCACGAAGTACTACCTCATCAACCCACCGAATGTGATACAAAAGTTCTTTTCGTTCTTCCTGCGGCATAAAAACATAGCCCTTTTTTCGCATCAGCCACTCATCCTCATTTAGGATGACCAGGAGTTTATCTCCCAGCGCCCGTGCGTCTCGAAAGAGGTGCATGTGTCCAACATGGACAGGATCGAATCCTCCTGAAACCGCAACGACGGTTTGTTTTTTCATCATGTCAGTATATCACCTTGACGTTACTTAGTACCTCATATACAGTAGTTCTACTGTCCCGCTGGGCGGGGCAAGTTTTTCTTTGACATATATATATGTGAAACATCACGCCACATTGTGACGTGATGAGATAAATAAAGATGTGTGAATTCTTTTGTTCCGCCTATTCTTAATGAGAGTTTGATCCTAGCTCAGGGTGAATGCTGGCGGCGTGGATAAGTCATGCAAGTCAAGGGGGCCCGCAAGGGCAACCGGCAGACGAGGTAGTAACACGTAGGTACATCCCCCGAAGTCGGGCATAGCCAGCCGAAAGGTTGGGTAATTCCCGATAGTCCCGCAAGGGTAAAGGTTTTTCGCTTCGGGAGTGGCCTGCGTAGTATCAGCTAGTTGGTAGGGTAACGGCCTACCAAGGCTACGACGCTTAGGGGAGCTGAGAGGCTGACCCCCACCGATGGAACTGCGACACGGTCCATACTCCTACGGGAGGCTGCAGACGAGAATATTCCGCAATGGACGAAAGTCTGACGGAGCGACGCCGCGTGATGGATGAAGTGCTTTGGTACGTAAACATCTTTTATCGGGGACGAAGTTTATTGACGGTACCCGATGAATAAGGGGCTCCTAACTCTGTGCCAGCAGGAGCGGTAATACAGAGGCCCCAAGCATTACCCGGAATCACTGGGCGTAAAGGGTGTCAAGGCGGCCATATTAGTCTCTCGTTAAATCCGTGGGCTTAACCTGCGGCCTGCGAGAGAAACGGTATGGCTCGAGGGCGTGAGAGGTGCACGGAACTCATGGTGGAGGGGTGAAATCCGTTGATATCATGGGGAACACCAAAGGCGAAGGCAGTGCACTGGTACGTCCCTGACGCTCACACACGAAAGCCAGGGTAGCGAACGGGATTAGATACCCCGGTAGTCCTGGCCCTCAACGTTGCTCGCTCGTTTTGCGGAGTATCGACCCTCTGTGAGACTAAGCTAACGCGGTAAGCGAGCCGCCTGGGTAGTACGATCGCAAGATTAAAACTCAAAGGAATAGACGGGGACTCGCACAAGCGGTGGATTATGTGGCTTAATTCGTAGATAAACGAAGAACCTTACCAAGGTTAGAAATCCAGCTGCATTCAACCCGAAAGGGATGGAGCCTTCGAGGGTGCTGGACAGGTGATGCATGGTCGTCGTCAGTTCGTGGTTTGAACTGTTCCCTTCAGTGGGGTAACGAACGCAACCCCCGTTGCCTGTTGCCTATATGGCTAGGCGAGACTGCTTCCTCACGGGAGAGGAAGGTGGGGATGACGCCAGATCAGCATGTCCCTCTGATACCTTGGGCTGCACACATAATACAATGGTCGGTACAACGGGTTGCAATGCTGTAAAGCGGAGCTAATCCTTACAAAACCGACCCCAGTACGGATTGAGGTCTGCAACCGACCTCATGAAGCCGGAATCGCTAGTAATCCCGGGTCAGCCAAACCGGGGTGAATACGTTCTCGAGTCTTGTACTCACCGCCCGTCAAGTCAAGGGAGCTGGGGGTGCCCGAAGGCCTGCCTTGCGCAGGACTACGGCAAATTCAGTGACAAGGACTAAGTCGTAACAAGGCACGGGTAGCGGAAGCTGTTCGTGGAACATATCCAATTTGGAACCGATTTTCCCGAAAGGAAAATCATGTCGATCTGATTCGCAAGAATCAGGAGAGATCGTATTCGTCTCAAAACGATACGCGGAAGCCGGATAACGTAACCCGGCGTCGTTCGAGAGCCTCATATGAGCTCTCGAGCGGAACAGAATAGGCGGAACAAAAGAGCGCGCACATCTTTAATTTAAGGAAATACAAAATTTTTGCCCACGTATGGAGGCCATACAGCCTTTTTAAAATAAGCGTAATGCAGCTCATGAATGGTATGTGGTGGCAGAAGCCGTGTATCTTTGTTACTATCGCCACCATGCACGCGTAGCTCAGTTGGTAGAGCACCCGACTGATACTCGGGCGGTCGTAGGTTCAACCCCTACCGCGTGCACCGAATCAAGTAAGAAATGCATACTTAGAGGCATCTGTTATACCCACATCATGTCTCGAAACTGATAGAACAGGGTTATACTAAAGGAAATGCAAAGAAACTTTCTCTTTGGCGTGGCACTTATTGCTATTATTGGCGTAGTTATTTTCCTCTTTAACCATAAAAGCGGTATCTATAATGATGTCCATCCGGCTGTAACGAGTAATCAGTCAGCGGCAATTATTGTACCATTTACAGATATTGCGCATGGCTTGAAGTCATTAGTTACAATCCGTGCAAATTATCTCATAACTTCTACAGGTCAATTGGATCAACTTTGGAAATTGATTGGCGCAACCAATACACCGCCAGCCATTGATTTTAAGACTCATGCGGTGATTGCCGCATTTGCTGGTAAGGAACCGAGTTCCGTTATCTCAATTTCGAATATTAAGGACACGAGTGCGCGTCTTGTTTCCATAACAATTATAAAATCTAACGGCGCGTGTGCACAGAAGTCAATTACATCACCATACGATGTTGCCGTTATGCCAGTAACTGCACTTCCGCTCGTGCACGTGGATATCTCCATAGCGACCACCAGCTGCCTCTAACATAACGTGCACGTGGTAGATTAGTGCGCTACGATTTAGTCTGATGGATGCACATGCGTTTTTTCGGGGAAAACGAATTACCGTAATGGGACTAGGTCTCCTTGGGCGAGGAGTTGGTGACGCACAGTATTTGGCCGAATGCGGCGCAGAGCTCATCGTGACTGATCTTAAGACGCACGGAGAGCTTGCAAGCTCAGTGGCGCGGCTCGAATCATTCCCAAACATAAAATTCGTTCTTGGCGAACATCGACTGGAAGACTTTCGCGGCCGTGACCTCCTTCTTAAGGCTGCGGGCGTTCCGCTCGATTCTCCGTACGTTGCGGAAGCGAAAAAGAATGACATACCTATTCGCATGAGCGCGGATCTTTTTGCTGAGATTTCCGGCATCCCGATTATCGGCGTAACCGGTACACGTGGGAAGTCGACGGTGGCACACATGCTTCATGCTGTTCTTACCGAGGCCAGGGTTCCAGTTCTTCTCGGTGGGAATGTGCGCGGTGTCTCAAATCTCACTCTACTTTCTAATGTGACGCCCTTTCACACCGCAGTTCTCGAACTAGATTCCTGGCAGTGCCACGGCTTCGGTGAGGTGGGCATGAGTCCGCACATAGCGGTTTTCACGACATTTTATCCCGATCATTTAAACTATTACAAAAACAACCTTGATGCCTATCTTGCAGATAAGGCAAATATTTTCCTACATCAGACACCCAAGGATACGCTTGTTCTCGGCGCGCAGTGCGCCCCGCGTATAATTGATAAATACGGTGATAACATTGTATCGAAGGTTCTTGTCATCGATACGCTTAAATTTCCAGATACCTGGACATTGCGCATACCGGGCATGCATAATCGTTATGCAGCGGCACTTGCACTTGCCACCGCGCGCGCGCTTGAAATTCCAGATGCCGTTAGTCGTTACGCACTTGAATCATTCAAGGGCGTGCCGGGCAGATTGGAGCTTCTTGCGGAAAAAGATGGCGTTAAAATTTATAATGATACGACCGCAACGACACCTGAAGCGACACTCGCCGCGCTCTCTGCGCTCGATACTGCGCACACCATACTTATTATGGGAGGTACCAGTAAAGGTCTTGACATGAGTGCGCTCGTATTGAAGTTACCAGAGGTAAAGCATGTCATCCTGCTCGCCGGGAGCGGCACAGACCGTATACGTGAGGAACTCCCGAACGTACACGTTTACGATGCGCTTCCGCCTGCGGTTGCCAATGCATTCGCACACGCGAGCACTGGCGATACCATATTATTCTCCCCAGCGTTTTCTTCATTTGGTATGTTTGAGAATGAATTCGATCGCGGGGATCAATTCACCACACTCGTGAGAAACCGATAAATAATGATATGGTAGAAGAACACTTTGAGAAGGATAGGGATTCCCTGTTTCTTCACAAGCACGAGTTTTAGTAAGAAATATTATGAATATAATTTTACCCAGGAAAGTCCACTTTATTGGTGTCGCGGGTGTGGGTATGTCGGCACTTGCCCAACTTATGGCAGACGGAGGTGCACAAATAACCGGATCTGATAATGCCTGGTTCCCAACGCTCAAGGCGATTGAAAAATACGGGATCCCCTTTACGATAGGTTACAAGGCAGAGAATATTCCTAGAGATACAGAATTGGTAGTTCACACCGATGCGGTACCCGTTGACAACGTGGAGCGTATCGAGGCGCATCGGCGCGGGATACCGCAACAGTCTTATTTTGAGGCTCTCGGCAAGATCTCAATCGGGAAGAGAACGGTTGCGGTCGCAGGTACGCACGGCAAGACTACAACGACTGGCATGCTCGCACGCATACTGCGCGACGCGGGTGCGTCACCAACCGCAGTCGTAGGGTCCATCGTAAAAGATTTTGTCTCGAATTATTTATCTGGCACATCCGATCTTTTTATTGTCGAAGCGTGTGAATATCGTGATCATCTGCTTGAACTTTCGCCGCAAGTACTTGTCATTACGAATCTTGAATGGGATCATACCGACTGGTTTCCTTCGCTAGAGATTCTCCAAAAAACATTCCAACGCGCCATCGAACGTGTTCCTAAGAACGGTGCGATCATCACTGATCTTAGTAATAAAAATATTGCCCCACTTCTTGCAAGTACGAAGGCGCATATTGTCGATTACATGAATGAACCCGCATACAAGCTTAGCTTGCAGGGCGAGTTCAATCAGATGAATGCGCGTGCGGCCGCTGCGGCCGCACGCGTTGTCCTGCCGCATATCTTAGATGCTACAATCGCTCGCTCACTTGCGGAATTTCAGGGAACATGGCGTCGATTTGAATATAAGGGTGTCACAGCGCATGGTGCCGACGTATACGATGATTACGCACATCATCCAACAGCAATCCGCGTAACCCTCAAAGCGCTTCGCATGAAAACAAAAGGGAAAATATTTGTCGCATTTCATCCGCACCTCTATAGTCGTACACGCGATTTACTCAGTGAATTTGCGACCGCATTTGGCGATGCTGACCGAGTGCTCGTCGCGCCTATTTACGCTGCGCGTGAAGTAAATGACGGCACAATCTCAAGCGAGACACTCGCTGCTCGTATTCGAGCTACAGGTACGAATGCCACAGCATTCGATTCATTTGATGCCATTGAGCGCGTACTCAATGAAGTTGGTAAAGATGATGTCATCATGACAATGGGTGCCGGCGATATTTATAAAGTTGCCGATACGCTCGTAGCACGTAAATAATATGGGGACACTCTCGGTTATCGCGACACCTATCGGGAATTTAGAGGATATAACGCTACGCGCGTTGCGCATGTTCCGAGAGTGCAGTGTCGTTTATGCCGAAGACACCCGCGTCGTTTCTAAATTGCTTACGCACTATGACATACAGAAACCACTACAGCGGCTTGACGCGGCAACCGAAACAAAGAAGACGGATGAAATAATTGCACGACTCGAAATGGGGGAGCATGTTGTTCTTGTAAGCGATGCGGGAACACCTGGAATATCCGATCCAGGTGCACGCCTCATTGGTAAGGTGCGAGAACGGTTATCTGGTACGGTTATTGAGGCAATACCAGGGCCATCTGCGCTCACTGCGGCGCTTTCCATTGCGGGAATTTGCACAACAGAATTTACATTTCTCGGATTTTTGCCGCACAAGAAAGGGCGCCAGACTGTGCTCAAGAAAATCGCGGTAAGTGAAATTCCCATCGTACTCTACGAATCGCCACATCGCATATTGAAATTATTGAAAGAAATGGAGACATTCCGTTCATCGCGCATTACTATCGCGCGTGAACTCACCAAGATTCATGAAGAGGTTATTTCAGGGAGTATTGAAGAGGTTCAGGAATACTTTTTGAAGCATTCCGATCACGTACGTGGAGAGTTTGTCGTCATCGTTGTGCCTTGATATACTTTACTTATGTCTCGCACCAGCACACTCATACTTCTCGGTATTCTTATTGTCCTGACCCCATTCTCAGGACTTCCGATAGCGTTTCGTACGCTTATTGTCGTCATTCTTGGTGTATGTGTATCTGGCATCGGATTTGCAATTCGTGTATATGAGGCGCGTAGCATGCAGTCACAAACGGAAGTTCCTCCCTCCACACCGGCAACGCCAGGACCATTGGATCTTTCCTCAGGAGTGTAGTTATAAAAATCGTGCAGTGCAGGTTATTTTCGACCTAACCCAGTCAAGGACAATGTCCCGTATCTTTTTGTTATACTCAACGTGATGGAAAACCCCGAACGAATTACCTATTTCGCGGCGACTGATGCGCGAGGGAGACATGTCCCCTTCGGTATCAAGGCGAAAGATCGTGATCGCCACATGTATGTCATCGGTAAAACCGGCATGGGCAAATCAACCTTGCTCGAAAACATGGCGATTCAGGATATACGAAACGGTGAAGGGTTCGCCTTTATTGATCCACACGGAGGAACTGTCGAGCGGCTTCTTGACTACATTCCCGAGGAACGTGTCAAGGACGTTGTTTATTTTGCCCCGTTTGATATGGAGCATCCCGTTGCATTTAACGTAATGGAAGATGTCGGGTATGACAGGCGCCATCTCGTTGTTTCTGGACTCATGGCAACTTTCAAGAAAATATGGGAGGACGCTTGGAGTGCGCGTATGGAGTATATCCTTACGAACACGTTACTCGCGCTCCTTGAGTACCCGGGCACGACTCTACTCGGTGTCAATCGTATGTATACCGATAAAGATTATCGAAAGAGAGTCATTGATAACGTGAAAGATCCAGTCGTGAAAGATTTTTGGACAAAGGAATTTGCCAATTACGGCGATCGATATACACAAGAAGCGACGCCCGCTATCCAAAATAAAGTCGGTCAATTTACCGGCAATCCACTTATTCGAAATATCATAGGTCAGTCGAAATCTTCGTTCGATATCCGTACCATGATGGATGAAAGAAAGATACTTATCATCAATCTCTCTAAGGGTCTCGTGGGGGAAACTAATATGCGTCTACTCGGCTCAATGCTCACAACGCGTATATTTCTTGCTGCGATGAGTAGGGCAAGTCTTCCCGCAAATGAACTTGCGGCACTTCCGCATTTCTATTTTTATGTCGATGAATTTCAGAATTTCGCGAACAAGACCTTTGCGGAGATTCTTTCCGAGGCGCGCAAATATAAATTGAATCTCATTATCGCGCACCAATACATAGAACAGATGGAAGAGGAAGTTCGTGATGCCGTTTTCGGTAACGTTGGGACAACTGTTGTTTTTCGGGTTGGACCCTTTGATGCCGAAGTGCTCGAGACCATTTTTATGCCGCGATTTACAAAAGAGGATGTCGTGAGTCTTGATAAGCGGCAAATATATCTTTCGCTCATGATAGACGGTGTCGGATCAGCTCCTTTTTCTGCAATAACGATTCCGCCGATCGAGACGCCGCCAACATCGCATCGCGAGGAGGTCATATCTGCTTCGCGCGCTGCATTCGCTGTGTCACGCACTAATATCGAAAATGCGATCATGAAGGAACTTTCGGAGAGTTTATCTTCCGCACCGCCGCCAGATGCGCGCATGCGTAAGAAGTCCACACAACGGACGCCGCCCACACAAGAAGAAGTGAAACACTCGAAAAGTGAGTCATTACGGCAAGTTACTTCACAGCGACCTATCGGTCCACATTCTTATCCAAGAACGGATTTACCAAGACCCTTTTCTTCTCGGTCAGTTGTCGAGAGTAAGCCGTCCACTGCGACAAAGAGCGCCGAAGATCTTAAGTCAATCTTGCGCACGATAGCAGCAAAGAATTCCGCAGAGCTTAATAAGCGTAAGACAGAGCACCAATATTCCCTTAAGGGAACTCTCGGCATGGTACTTGCTAAAAATGATAACCCTTCCATTACTGCTGCCATTCCCGTACCAAAAAATCCAGAGAAGCATACGCCGGCGAAAGGGGAGCCATCCATATCTCCATCACAGGCAGAGAGTAAAAAACCATTTGAGGTTCCGGAGGATGCGCTCCGAAAGGTGCTTAAAGGCGAAGCATGATTATTCCTATGTATATGTTTGAGTCCCATACTCTTGTTAGACCGACGGGTACGCTGCAACCACAGGCGCGTATCGCGGGTTCTTATATAGTACAGGCGGTCGAACGTATTATTAACGAGAAACCCCAAATCAAGGCCTATGAGAAAGCAGTAAGCGGCCCCCACGGCGATGACAGGAATCATCATCGTGGGGGCCTCGGCGTTGGATTCCCTACAATAAGAACTATGGCAAAAGTTGCGCATCGCGTTATGCTGCGCACAGCTCTCTAAGGATTGGCATCGAATCCTTTTGCGTAGTAGGCTCACGATATGAAAGACAGGAAATTCATTCTGGTTACTGGCGGTGCGGGCTTCATTGGCTCGCATCTTTGTGCGCGCCTCGTGAAGGACGGACATCATGTAATTTCGCTCGACAACTATTTTACCGGAAGTCGTGAGAATCATGTGTCTGGTGTCGATTATCGCGAGGGGCATACGAAGGATATCGAGAAGCATGTACCCGAAACGCCCGATCTCATCTACCATCTAGGAGAGTACTCACGGGTTGCAAAAAGCCTCAAAGAACCCGCACTTGTTTTTGATCTCAATATAATCGGTACGTTCGGCGTACTCGAATTCTGGAGCAAGAAGAAATGCAAACTCGTGTATGCCGGGTCATCGACCAAGATGGTCGGCGCGCGCGCCGATGGGACGCACGGTCGCGATCTCGCTCCTTATACCTGGATGAAGGCCGCGAATAGCGAGCTCTTACAGAATTATGCGCACTGGTACGGTCTGCCGTATGCGATAACGTACTTTTACAATGTGTACGGACCAGGGGAGCGCGCTGGTGTCGAGGATTATGGCACTCTCATTGAGACATTCAGACAGCAATATTTGGCTAACCAACCGCTCACGGTGCGAGAACCTGGAACGCAGACTCGCGCCTTCACCTATATTGACGATACGGTGAACGGTATCGTGCTCGTCGGCGAAAAAGGGCTCGGCAACGAATATGGCATCGCGGCCAAAGAAGCATTTTCACTGATTGATGTTGCGCATCTCTTTAGTGATGACATTACGATGTTACCGCCAACCTCGACGACTCGTGCGGAAGCAGGAAGTATCGATACGACAAGTCTGCGGCAGCTTGGCTGGAAGCAGACAGTGTATTTGCCGGACTATATCAAAGAAGTAAAGAAACAGAAAGAATGAAAAAAATACTTATTTTCTCGCTCGCGTACTACCCGAGTTTCGTTTCGGGTGCTGAAGCCGCAATTAAAGAAATTACCGATCGCATTGATCCGTCGGATATCGAATTTCACATGATCACACTGCTATTCGACCGCGCGGCCCCACGCGAGGAGCGCATCGGGAATGTGCACATACATCGTATTGGCTTCGGTGGAGCGTATCTTTCAAAAATCCTGTTTGTCCCGCTTGCCGTCCTTGTGGCGCATTCACTCAATAAACGATATAGATTTGATGCCTTGTGGGCCATGATGACGTATATGCTTCTACCAGTCGTCGCCTCTCGTCTGATCGGGGTGCGCGCCCCACATATCCTGTCTCTCCAAGACGGTGATCCATATGAAAAAGTGTTTGAGCGCTGGTTTATTCGACCGGTTGTCCCAATGCTCGATCGAGGATTCAAGACAGCGTCAATGATTCAAACGATATCGGTGTTCCTTGCTGAATGGCCACGGAAGCGCGGGTATACCGGGCCGATAGAACTCATTTACAACGGTGCCAACATGCGCGACAGCAAAGATATCGTATCTGCGGACGAAGTCGAAGAGATGAAGAAAAAACTTGGTAAAGGGCCCCATGATGTGTTCCTGGTCAACACCTCACGGCTCGTTCATCAGAAAGCTTTTGACGACAGTATCCGTGCACTCACGAAACTCCCCTTAAACGTCAAACTGCTTGCGGTCGGAAGCGGCGCGGACGAAGCGAGCTTGAAAAAGCTCGCGAAGGATCTTGGCGTAGCGGACCGAGTCATTTTTACGGGGCAAGTAGATCGTGGGGTGGTAACACTCTATCGGCGTGTAGCGGATATATTCGTCGCTCCGAGCCGCTCAGAAGGACTAGGAAATGCGTTCATCTCGGCGCTTGCCTCTCGTCTTCCGCTCATAGCGACGCAAGTTGGCGGTATGGCTGATTATGTTTTTGATGAAAAGAGGAATCCTGATAAAGAACCGACCGCATGGGTCATTGATCCCGACTCCCCGGATCAGATTGCAGAAAAAGTGAAAGAAATCATCGCGAATCCCGAAAGGGCGAGACAAATATCCGCTTATGCTCGGAAGATGGTAGAAGAAAAATATGATTGGGACAAGATCGCCGTGCAAATGCGCGAGAGGGTGTTCGCACGCGTTCTATGAGTGTATTCCATGAGGCAGAACCACGCATGAAATTTGGTAATGTACGATTGCTGGTCTTGTTGCGTCCGTTACGCATAAAAACACATGATCGTGGAATGATAAAGTGGATGGATATATTGAATCGGAATGCCCTGCTTTAAAGGAGATTAAGGCGATCTTCGTCCGCGGACAAGATCACTGATGCACGAAGCCTCCTTATTACTTGCGATAGGTAAGGTTCTTGCATCTGAAAACCTCTCAATAGAGTGCACGATAAGAAACTCTAGTTCGAGAACGCAACACTTGTCATACTGTGTGGGAGCTGGGCCACCCATCCGTCGATGCATATGTGCTGCTTATTGAGCAAATGAATGCGTTTGCTTAATGCAAGTCTTTCTGGCGAAGTTTCTCATCATCGCTTCTGAGCGAATCACGTTTTGCCTTATATGTTTCGATGACTTCGCTCGGTGCTTCTCTGTCGCTAAGGATGCATTGTAGGACTTCAGTCCAGAATTCTATGCGCACACACGCAAGTTCGCGTATGTCACCTGTAGTATGCGAAAGCCATGTCGCGTAGTAGCGAATGAGCTCGGTGAGACGGTAGGCACGCATGAGTTTGAGCGAGAGCAATTCCTCTTCAGTCCGATTGAGGCGAACGTACTCGATGAGGGCGTTCGCGAGTGGTGGATTATAGAGCGTCATGAAATTTATGAAGCGCGCCCAGCTTTCGTACTTGTTGCCGAAACGGATTGATGTATGGTCAAGGAGATACAATTTACCATCTCTAATGCGGAAATTTTGCGGAATGAAATCCCAATGTGTAAGAAATCCTCCATACCGGTCAAGCTTTTTTTCGTTATCTTGAATGAGTTCAATGGTCTTATCGAGTGCAATATCAAGCTTCGAATACAGTTTCTTTTCATCAATCAAAAGCCCAGAAATGTCTTGAGCATAAGCACCAATTTTTCGATACTCGCCTGCTTTTATATAATAGTCAGCCGCTTTCATTTCTCCGAAGGACTTTAAGACCAGATGGTGACTATGCGTTGTTGCGTGTACTGCCTCTTGCGTCTTGAACGCGTTGAGTGCGATAGCGAACTGCTCTTCCAGCAGACGATCGAGAAAGGGTTTCTCCTGAGCTATGTATTCAGTAATAATGACTCCTTGCGCTGGATCAAATAAGATATCTGCTGGAAGGTGGAACGCCAGATATGCGAATTTTATCCTCTGGAGTATCTTTCGAACATCTTGTTCTTTCCAGAGTTCAGCGATACCTTGCTCCTCGCTTGAAGTTTTTATCACGACGCGCATGCCGTCCGAGCGACGTTGACCGAAAAACACCACTTTTCTCCCACCATCCACCGGGCGCGTAAGATAGCGTTCGCCGATGGTTTGTGGTTGCAATGCGTCAAGCTGAAAGCCCGATCGTTCAAGCAAGGGTTGTATGCGTTTCCCCTCGTGCGTGACGTATGCGTCCCATGCTTGTTTTGTGTCGCTAGGAGACATGGCTGAAGAGTAATTCGAGAGTACGCAAATGAGCTGTCCAAGATGCTTCGTACGCGGTAAGTGCCTCGGTCGGTCTCGGTTCGAATGGAAGAATCTCCGGACAGCGTGGTGGGAGTTCGCGCACGATGGCGTCGGCGCGCGCGAAGGAAAGGTGTTCGATGAGACCGCCACGCAAATGCGCCGCTACGTCGGCTATACAGAAAATGAGTGGCACAGATCTCGGGAAGAAAGTAAACAAAAGCGGTAGTTCCACCGAAGCGCCGTTTATGGCTAGCACAGCATCCGTGTTCTTCACGGCGTGTATGAACGCTTTCCGGAACGCGCGGAGACGTGCGAAACGTTGTTTCCGTTTATCAATCGTGATGATGGAAACACCACGCACTTCTTCCGGTAAGTGCGTGTAAGCTATGACGGTAACCTTATGATTCTTCGAGAGGCGTAAAGCCAATTCCTTGGCGTACACGGCAGCATCCGCAACTTCGGGTGGGTAGAGCGGAGTTACTATAAGTATTCTCATGTTTGTAAATCTACCATGCTCGCTATAATAAGTCGGGCGGTCGCCAAGATATTCCGATACCGCTAAGATAGACCCTATGAAACTCGTTATCGCTACGCCTCTTTACCCGCCCGAGATCGGTGGACCTTCGACGTACGCGAAGTTACTTGTAGAGCGGTTGCCGGAACGTGGTATTGAGGTTGAGCTGATAAAATTCAGTGACGTGCGGCGCTTGCCCAAGCTTTTGCGCCATTATGTCTATGAGCGTCGCGTTCGTGCTGCGTTGCGTGGCGCGGACGCGGCGCTCGCACTTGATCCAGTCTCGGTAGGGCTCCCGACGATGCGCGCCGCAAAGAAAATGCGGAAACCCTTCATCGTAAAAATCGTCGGTGACTATGCATGGGAGCAAGGACAACAACATTTCGGCGTCAGGCAAGACCTTGATGAGTTTGTGAAAACAAAGCAGTCTTCCCTACGGGTGCGCGTGTTGCAGTCAATACAAATGCGCACCGCGCACGCCGCACGCCATATACTCGTGCCGAGCGAATATTTGAAAAACATTGTCGTCGCATGGGGCATACCGTCGGAAAAAATAGAGATTATCTATAATGCCGTGCTTCCTGAAGAATTCGGTGTCGTGCCTGAAGCCATGGCGAACTTGTCGCGGCCATTGGTTGTGACGGCAGGCCGACTCGTATCCTGGAAACACGTGGACGGCGTTATCGACGCGGTGTCGCGCATTCCAGAAGTCTCACTCGCCATTATTGGCGATGGGCCGGAACGTCGCGTGCTTACACAGTATGCACTTGAAAGTTTGCCAGGCCGCGCTGTGCTCACGGGAATGTTGTCGCATAAAGACACCCTAGCGGCGATACGCTTTGCGGATGTGTTCGTGCTCAACTCATCGTACGAAGGTCTTTCGCACCTGCTTATCGAAGCGCTCGCCATTGGCGTACCCATTGTCGCTACGCGCGCTGGAGGGAACGCCGAGGTGATAGAAGACGGAAGCACCGGACTCTTGATACAAGCAGGCGATACAGAAGATCTCGTTCGAGCACTTGCGCGCGTGATTACCGATAGCGCGTTACGCAAACGTTTTGGCACGCAAATAAGAGAATCCTCAAAGCGTTTCTCAATCGAAACAATGCTCACCGCGACATCGAAGCTTCTACATACCCTATGAAAGTCCTCTTTATTTCAAACGATCCGACCATTTTTGTCGCGACGAGCTCGGCGCGTGCGCGTATGCGTGCATATGCCGAGGCGATAGGTGAATTGCATATCGTTTCTTCCGTGTTTCGCGCCGTGCGCGACGAACAGGAAGGAGGTCTTTTTTTGCACCCAGTATTCGTCTCGAAGTTCTTTCGAGTGCATGCGCTCACGAAGCGTGTGCATGCACTCATGCTCGAATATGATATCGAAATCGTTTCCGCACAAGACCCTTTTGAACACGGACTCGTGGCGCTTCGCGCCGTGCGCGGTACCAAAGCAAAACTGCACATCCAAGTGCACACGGATTTCCTCTCTTCCTGGTTCGTAAAAAATGGCAACTGGCGCAATTCACGCGCACGGATGTTATTTCTCAATTGTTCTCGCCGAAAAATCGCCGATCGTGTCTTGCCGAACGCCAACGGTATACGTGCAGTTTCTGAACGCGTGAAAGCGTCGCTCCTTGCGCGATACGCCTCTCGCATTCCCGAACCCACGGTACTGCCGATTGCTGTGGACACTACCGTATCCGAACCAGTCCCCTTGCCACCGCATCCGTTCACGTTCGCGCTCATTGCTGTCGGGAGACTCGAACCCGAGAAGCGCATAGAGGACATCATCGCCGCACTCAAGCTCGTTGTCGCGCATTATCCGATGATAGGTCTCTTCGTAGTCGGAGAGGGAAGCGAGCGCAATCGCCTCGAGCGGATGACCCATTCTCTCAATCTCAAAGACAACGTTATTTTTCTCGGCGATCGTTCCGATGCGCGTGGTCTCATGCGTAGCGCGCAAGCGTTCATACAGGCGAGCGCCTATGAAGGTTATGGCCGTACCCTTATTGAAGCAGCGCTCGCTAAGGTACCAATCATCACAACCGACGTCGGCATTGTCGGTGACGTTTTCAAAAGAAATGAGGACGTTCTCTCTGTACCGGTGGCCGATCCGGAAGCGCTTTCGCACCGTATTATTACAATTGTCGAGAACAATGCCATGCGCCGAGAACTTTCAATGCATGCCGAATCCACAGCACTTACGCACCTGACCGCAATAGACAGTTTGCCAGAAC
>JAJXVZ010000011.1 GCA_021781865.1 bacterium
GCGGTCGTGAAAGACGAACGACATCATCCCCGTGAGATTATCGGTGCACGTCGTGCCGGTATTACCGAGGCAAATGCCGTATTCGCTAATAGCGAAGCGCACCGTTTTTCTCTTGCACGACACCGTTATGCGCGGAATAAAAACTTATATAAGGCCTGATATACTTTGCTCATGCAAACTATTGTCGGGGTGTTGCGAGGCGGACCTTCGCGTGAACATGAAGTTTCGCTAAAGTCGGGCGCCGCCATTCTCGCGAATCTTCCAGAAAGTCATTTCGCCGCGCACGATATCTATATCGATAAAAGCGGACAATGGTACGAACGTGGTCGTCCGACCACGCCCGATCGCACCCTGCGACAACTCGACGCAGTTCTCATCGGTTTGCATGGCGAATATGGTGAGGATGGCGAGGTCCAAAAACTCCTTGAGCGTTTCGGAGTTCGATATGCCGGGGCAAATTCTTTCAGTTCCTATCTCGCGATGCACAAGCTTATGGCGAAAGTGCGCGCAAAAGAGGCCGGACTGCTCACACCGGAGTTTCGCTATGTCGAGCACGTCGAGGACAGCGAAGCGGTGGCGCGCGATGTCATTCGCACATTTCGTCAGCCGGTTGTTGTGAAGCCCATTGGTTGGGGTTCTTCCATTGGCGTCTCTATTGTGGGTGGATATGCGCAGGTTCTTGTCGCCATCGAACAGCTTTTCTTCGACGGAGCGTCGAAGGTTCTCGTTGAGGAACATATCCATGGGAAGGAAGCGACTACTGGCATCGTCGAGGACTTACGTGGTGAGGCGCTTTACGCGCTTCCACCAGTCGAAATAATTCCACCTAATAATGGTTTTTTTTCATATGATGCAAAATATTCCGGCAAGTCACGCGAGATTTGTCCTGGCAATTTCTCTCGTGTTACCACTGAAGATCTCCAGAGAGCGGCGAAGGTGATGCATCGCGCACTCGGCCTGCGTCATTATTCGCAGAGCGATTTCATCGTTGCCCCAAGGGGTATCTATTATCTTGAGACCAATACGCTTCCTGGGCTTACGACCGAATCGCTCCTGCCGAAATCTCTCGCCGCTGTCGGTATCTCATTTCCCGCCTTCCTTTCACATCTGGTTAATCTTGCACTTGAGAGATAAAACATGAATAAGAGAGTCAACATACACAAAACCAGTGATGTTTTAATTAAGGACTGTGAGTTCCCGCATACAGATCAAAAGAAAAAGGTTTCTTTATAGGTTGCCAGAGGCAAACTAAAACAACGGGAGGCTTTTCTGGTGTGTTTCCGGTAAATTCAATGTTTAACCTTATTGATTCTGTCGTGGGAGACTTGCTGAAGAATAAAATAATAGTTTATTATTTTATTCTTCAGCATGAAGTATTCACTCGACTCAAGAATGAAGGCCTGATAGATTGGAACTAGGGCCCGTAGCTCAATTGGTAGAGCGCCTCATTTGCAATGAGGAGGTAACCGGTTCGAAACCGGTCGGGTCCACATCTTTTGATATTGCTTGGCACAAAAGTTTTTTGATATAATTAAAATTATGGGGAAAAATGGGAACATGCCTTGGCTCGTGTCGTTTCTAGTGCTCATCGCGATTATCGGAGGCTTAGTCTATGAGAATGAGAAAGTAGCACGTCTCTCACATTCAGTTGTGGCATTGCAAGCAGCTGTCTATGAACTTGCGAACACGGCTAGTTCTACTGCAGCGAGTACTGCCGCAAATATTGCGGAGCTTTCGCGTCGCGGCCAAATTGCACAAGAGTCTGAAAGCCAAGCGCTTCAGGACGCCGTTGCGAAAGTGACACCAGCGGTCGTTTCCATCGTCGAAAGTAAAGCGGTGCCAAAACTCCAGGTGATATATCAAAACCCATTTGGCAAGGATCCTTTCTTCCAAGGTTTTGGTATACAGGTTCCTGTTTATCAGCAAGTTGGTACAACTACTCAGAAAGTTTCCGCAGGGACCGGGTTCCTCGTACGGAGTAATGGGTACATCATTACCAATAAACATGTTGTTCCAGACGCAAACGCGACGTACACGGTATTGTTAGCGAATGGGGTGCAGAAACTAGGTACAGTTATTTGGCGTTCACCTAGCGAGGATCTTGCGGTTGTAAAAATTTCTGGGAGCAATTATCCAACCATTACACTTGGCGATTCATCCACTCTGCAGCTCGCACAACCGGTCTTTGCGGTTGGGAATGCACTCGGTCAATATAATAATTCTGTTTCTGTTGGTGTAATCTCCGGACTTAACAGAAATATAACTGCCTCGAACGATCAAGGTGGTACCGAAACACTGACCGGGGTGATTCAAACTGACGCTGCTATCAATCCGGGGAATTCTGGCGGGCCTCTTGTCTCACTCTCAGGCAAGGCTATTGGCATTAATGTAGCGATGGTTCAAGGCTCAGAAAATATAGGTTTCGCGCTTCCGATTCAAGAGGCAGAGAGCGTACTTACACAGCTTGGAATATGAAACTCGTACTCTTATCTCTAATAGTGGGAGTATTAGCTTCTCATGGTTCGCGCCTTGTCCATGGCTGGCATAGCGGTATACCAACAAAATTAGGAGGCCAAATATCATTCATCTAATTTTCAAAAATCGTTCACGAAAATATTATTCGTCCATAACATCACGCTCATTGAAATTCAGTTTTGTTACGCGTTCGGGCCGCCGGGAATCGAACCCGGTCTACACGCACCCGAAGCGTGTGTACTACCGGCATACTCCGGCCCGTTATTCCTTACGGTACTGCAAAATATCACAGGAAGCAACGGAAAACACAGCAATTTTGATTATGCTTGAAATAGAATTATGAGTGCGCTCTGCAGGATTCGAACCTGCGACCTTTCGCGTGTGAGGCGAACGCTCTAACCAACTGAGCTAAGAGCGCATTTTAAGAGGATAGCAAAAATGCGAAAAAACTCTATATAATACTTAGCCTTAAGACAGTATCGGGCCGCCGGGAATCGAACCCGGTCTACATCCACCCCATGGACGCGTACTACCGGCATACTCCGGCCCGCTATCTTCGCACTATAGCGTACTCGTGTTAAAATCGCTCGTACATATGGGCCCTTAGCTCAGTTGGTAGAGCGCGTCATTCGCATTGACGAGGCCAGCGGTTCGAATCCGCTAGGGTCCACCTTGAGTAACTTTGGAAAGAGAAGTACAGTAAAACGCCAGGGCCTATAGTTCAGCGGTAGAATACGTCCATGGCATGGACGAGGTCGGGGTTCGACTCCCCGTAGGTCCACCATTCAGAATCTACAAATTAAGCTAACAGCTAAAACAAAACTCGCCACCTTTAGCGAGTTTTGCAAGATGCAATGTATTCTGATCTTACTTCAGGTGCGCCGAAACGAGTTTTGTCATTTCAAACATCGTGACTTCGTTTTTTCCAAATACTGATTTTAGTTTCTCATCAGCAAGAATATTTCGTTTATTTTTTGGATTTTGTAAGTTATGTTGTTTGATGTACGCCCAAAGCTTCTTAACTACCTCGGTTCTTGGCAGTGGACCCTTACCGATAACCGCCTCCAATTCTGGAGAAAGATTAAGAGGTTTCGATAATGCTGAATTCACCATAATTATGAATTGTATTTATTTAATAGTAACTCTGCTAATTTAGTATATACCACAAGGTGACTATCGTTTCTACAGGCTTGCGCTATACTAAATAAACATGGATTTCAATACAAATGGTGGTGATGGTGCTAACGAGTTCGGGGAAGCCGCTCCGCAACGTCATCAGATACAGCATTATCACGGTAATAATGTGCGTGTACTTTTTTTCGTGAGCGCAATTGTGCTTGTCGTTGCTCAATCTACCGGTGCTGACCTTCCGATTTCAACAAGCGGTGCCGTTGTTTCGGCTGTTGTACTTGTCATTGCTGCTGGAATTACAAATCCAGCTCAGTCTGGCATTCATTGGTTTAATGCGCTCGTTGCAGTTGCAGTTGCAGGTACATTTATTTTCGGCATATCAGCTGTCGACCACTATCGTGAAGGGATGAGCGTTTTCGACCCATCTTTCGCATATATTGAAGCACTCGCACTTCTTTCTCTCACCGCCCTTTATTTTACTGTGCGTACTATCCGCGGATTTCGTTTACGCTCGAATCTTTCCTAGATTTCACTGTATGTCAATTCAAAACTTTCTTCTTAATCAATATGCAAAGTGGAAGCTGCGAGATATGCCAGAGGCGCAGCGTGAGCAAATGACCGCACTCGTTTCAAAGGATCCACAGCTCTTTAAAAAGATCGGAGAGGAGATCGAGCGACGCAAGAAAGGAGGTGAAAGCGAGATGAAGGCTGCAATGGAAGTAATGAAAAAATATCGCGCAGATCTCGCTAAACTCATGCAAAAATGAGAAAAAACTTAGGTATTACACTATTTAATTATGGCGAGTACACAATTGAAGATAGGAATCGTCGGATTGCCGAATGTGGGGAAGTCTACGCTTTTTAATGCGCTCACCAAAGCTTCCGTACCAGCGGAGAATTACCCTTTTTGCACGATCGACCCGTCAATCGGTGTTGTCGGCGTTCCAGATACACGACTCGATATGCTTGCGAAGTTTTCTACGAGCAAGAGGATTATCCCGGCGGCGATAGAGTTCGTCGATATTGCGGGGTTGGTAAAAGGTGCTGCCCAGGGCGAAGGATTGGGGAATCAATTTCTTGCGAATATTCGCGAAACGGATGCGATTTTGCAAATCGTTCGTTTTTTTGATGATCCAAGCGTGTTGCACGTCGAAGAATCCATTGAGCCTTATAAAGACATAGAGGTAATCAATTTAGAGCTCGTGCTCGCAGATGCGGAACAGGTCAAAAAGCGTCGCGACAAGCTTGTGCGGGATATCAAAATTGGCTCTAAGGAGGCCATTGCTGAAGACATCGTGCTCGCCAAGCTCATGCAAAGTTTTGCGGCTGGGGAACTTGCATTTCATACTGGACTTATCGACGAGGAGAAGAATCTTGTGAAGCATTTGAATCTTCTTACTATGAAGCCGATGTTATACGCATTGAACAAAAAAAGCGGCGGACACAATCTTGACGAACTTGCTGATGGTCGTGCAGCACGCGCATACGAGCTTATCCATTCACTCGGTGCGCGCTATATATTTTTGGATGCTGCGACGGAACGTGATTTGAATGACGTTACGGATGAGGATCGTGTAGGGTTCCGTCAGGAGCTTGGCGTGTTGGACGACGGTCTTGTTGGGCTTATTCGTGGCGCGTACGATATGCTCGGTCTTATTTCTTTTTTCACCACAGGTGCCGACGAGACGCGTGCATGGACGATTAAAAAAGGCAGCACCGCTCCCGTCGCGGGTGCTGCTATCCATAACGATTTTTTTGAAAAGTTTATTCGTGCGGAGGTCATTACTACCAATGACCTCCTCACGGCCGGTAGTTGGGTAACCGCGCGCGAAACTGCAAAAGTCCGTACCGAAGGCAAGAACTACATCGTTCAGGATGGCGACGTGATAGTGTTCCTCCACAGCTAATTCAGCGCGTGGTTTTGTGTGGTATAATTTGTGCCTAATGGGTAAACCAAAAATTACGGCAAAAGATTTTTTCCTTTGGGTGGGAGCGATGGCCGCATTTTATTGGAGCGTCATTGCATATATATATCTCGTTTTCGGTTATATAAATTATGCATTGCCGAATGCGCTCGCGTATTATTCAGCTGATCCCTATCAAAGCGGAATCAGTTACAGGATGGCGTCTATAATTATCCTCTTTCCTCTTTATATGTGGCTTATGTGGTTCATCCGTCGTGACATCACCCGTGATCCTTCGCGCAGTGAGGTTTGGATTCGTCGCTGGGCGCTAATCTTGACGCTGTTCGTCGCTGGGGTGGCGATGGCTATAGATCTCATCACTCTTTTAGCTACTTTTCTTAATGGTGGAGAATTAACAATTGCCTTTTTACTTAAGGTACTCCTCATCTTTCTCGTCGCGGCAGGCGTATTCATGCATTTCAGCGCGGATTTGAAGGGATATTGGGAACGGTTCCCCTTGCGTAAGCGTTCAGTCGGTACCGGCGTGGCGATTCTCGTCCTGATTACGATAATTATCGGTTTCTTTATCGTCGCACAGATGCGTCTCGTTCGGCTCGATGCGCAAAAGGTAACTGATCTAAGGGATCTCCAGTCGCTCGTCGCCAATTATTGGCAAGAGAGGCGGGTGCTTCCAGCTTCGCTTGCGGACTTGAATGGTTCTATAGGGGAGTTCTCGGTACCGAGTGATCCGCAGACGGGGGCGAGCTACGAGTACAGAATAACAGGCAATCTCTCTTTCGAACTATGCGCAGACTTCAATACAGCGTTTCAATCATATAACCCTGAAGAGAGCCTTCCTCAATCTGTACCTCCAGGCATTTCCACCTTAGCGGTTCAACAAACAGATTCGTGGCATCATGGCGTCGGCCGCTCCTGCTTCGAGCGGACGATTAATCCGAGCTTTTATCCGCCGTTCAGCAAGTAAGGGTTGATAATGGCGTCGTACGATTACAGGGAGTTTGAGAAAAAAGCCCAAGAGAAGTGGACGAGTCTTGGTTTGTATAATGCTGACCTTTCGGATGAATCCAGAGAGCTCTATTATCTCCTCGTTGAATTTCCGTATCCGTCGGGCGATCTACATATCGGTCATTGGTATGCCTTCGCGGTGACCGATATTTATGCGCGCCTGCTCCGCCTGCGCGGGAAGAATGTGCTCTTTCCGATTGGATTCGACGCATTTGGGCTACCCGCGGAAAACGCGGCCATAAAGCATGGTCTCGATCCGAAAGAATGGACGTATAAAAACATCGAGCGCATGCGCGCGCAGCTTGCAACGATGGGTGCGTCTTTCGACTGGTCTAAAGAAGTCCTCACTTGCGAGCCCGACTACTATCAATGGACGCAATGGCTCTTCATTAAGTTCTTTGAACAAGGACTCGCTGAGCGCCGCGAAGCGTCGGTAAAATGGTGTCCAAAAGACCAAACCGTGCTTGCCAACGAGCAGGTTGTTAACGGCCACTGCGAGCGCTGCGGTACGTTGGTTGAAGAAAGGCGGCTCACGCAATGGTTCCTTAAGATCACTGCATACGCTGAGCGGCTGCTCGCCGGTCTTGAAACGCTTCCGTGGCGCGAAGAGATTAAAGAAGCGCAGCGCGCATGGATCGGTAAGAGCGAAGGCGCATATCTCGAATTTTTGATCGCATCGCACGATGAAAAAATTAAAGTGTTTACAACACGACCAGACACTATATTCGGTGCAACGTATGTTGTACTCGCGCCCGAGCATCCGCTTGTTTCTGCGCTCCTCAAATATGTTTCAAATAAAAAAGCTGTGCAGGATTACATCGCTATGACAACAAGGAAGACCGAGCGCGAGCGCAGTGAAAATAAAGAAAAAACCGGTGTTCAATTTGAAGGAATTGCCGCGATAAATCCGGCAACAAAGGAAGAAATTCCTATTTACATTGCTGACTACGTGCTTGGTTCGTACGGCACGGGCGCGGTGATGGCTGTTCCAGCGCATGATGAACGCGACGCAGAGTTCACACGTAAGTTCAACCTGCCAGTCCGGAGGGTTATCGAACCGGTGCTCACACAAACTTCCGGCACAGCTGCCTTTCGTGAAAATGAGCCGATACAAGATACGTACGGTATCATCGCTCTCATCAAACACTGGGAAGATGACGTTTATGTAGGCTTACGCTGGCCCGCCGTCGGTTGGGGCACATTGCTCACTGGCACTATAGACAAAGGCATGACCCCGGAAGAGACTGTGCTCAAGGAAATTCGGGAAGAAATCGGCTATATGAATATAAAGTTTATGAAGCAAATCGGCATGATTCACAGCAAGTATTATCATGCACCAAAGAAACAGAATCGTATTGGACACACGCCCGTTTTTTATGTGGAACTCGCGGACAGCGCGCAAGACAAAGTCGCTTCCGAAGAATTTGCCAAGCACAACATGATCTGGCTTTCTCTAGAAGATCTTAAACCGTTCTTAACGGCTACTTCGCATCTTGCAGCTCTGGATCTTTTTGAGAATCGCGCGTACACCGGTGCGGGCATCATGACAAATTCAGGTGGATTCAATGGTCGTGCCAATGAAGAAGTGAAATGGGACATCGTCGCGTCTGTTGGCGGCGAAAGGGCTACACAGTACCGGCTACGCGACTGGCTTGTCTCTCGTCAACGGTACTGGGGTTGTCCGATACCGATTGTATACGACCCAGAAGGAAAGCCTCACGTGATTCCAGCTGAATATTTACCGTGGCTTTTGCCGACAGATGTTGATTTCAAGCCGGCGAGTAAAGCGCCACTCGCATCTTCAATAGAGCTTAAGGAACGCGTGGTACGGATATTTGGCAAGGGATGGACACCTGAATATGACACGCTTGATACTTTCGTGGATTCTTCCTGGTATTTTCTCCGCTACCTCGATTCGAAAAATATACACAAATTCTCTGACGCTGCGCTCATGAAAAAATGGTTACCGATAAATCGTTATTCGGGTGGGAGCGAGCACACAACAATGCATCTTCTTTATGCACGTTTCTTTATAAAAGCACTGTATGACCTCGCGCTTGTGCCAGTTGAAGAACCGTTTATCGAACGTTTCAATCGCGGACTCATTATGGGTCCTGACGGGCAAAAGATGAGCAAATCGAAAGGGAACGTAGTGAATCCAGATGAGTTCGTGCAAAAATATGGCGCTGATGCAGTTCGGATTTATCTCGCCTTCATAGGTCCTTACAATGAACCAGGGAATTACCCTTGGAATTTAGATGGCGTTGCTTCGATGCGCAAGTTCCTAGAACGGGTCACACGTCTTGTTGAGAAAAATAGCAGATCCACATTTGACGAAACTTCATATAGCCTTTCGCAGGTCATCGCGCGTGCGCAATTAAAAATTGTCGAAGATAGCGACCGATTCAAATTTAATACAGCTGTAGCGGCACTTATGGTTCTCGTAAACGAGCTAGAAAAAATTCCACGTATTTCAAAAACCGTACTCGTACAACTTGTAGTTATGCTCGCGCCTTTTGCGCCACATCTCGCAGAGGATCTCTGGGAGAAGCTTGGTAAGGAGGGATCAGTGCATCAACAATCATGGCCTATGGCCACTCTCGCGACTACCGCCGAACAAAAAATTGTCGTGCAAGTGAATGGTAAAAAACGTGGATCACTAGCACTTGCTACAAACATTTCCGAAGTTGAAGTAGTTGCAGCAGCTCGAGCGCTCCCTACCGTCGCCAATGCTCTTTCTGGGGAAGAGCCAACGCGCGTTGTGTACATACCGGGCAAGATCATAAATCTCATAGTTTGAAGTGACACCTTCATTGCAGATGACTTTGACTATTTGATGAGTATTTGCTATAAATTATACCACATGAAAAAGCTCACGAAGACGAAAGGGCATGGAGCGGTAGAAACAAACTCTTTTTCTTTCGATAGTGCAGCGCTCGTAAAGCGACTTCTTGCGATGGCACCACCACGGGCGCGCGAAGTGCTCATTCGTCGCTTTGGATTAGGAGTAAATCCTGTTCGCGAAACACTCGAAGCAATTGGCAATTACTCCGGCATCACACGGGAGCGTGTTCGGCAAATAGAGGCATCTGGACTTGATGCCATACGTGCAAGTAAGATTTTTAAGGAAGCGCACACCGCATTTGAGGAAATTGTGCAGCATATTCGTTCACTTGGCGTCATTGTGCCTGAGGAGACACTTCTTGCCGCATTGGGAAAAGATGAAAAAACGCGTAATCGATTCCGATTTTTTTTAATGCTCGACTCGACATTCTTACGAGAGCGCGAGACGAACGATTTTCTTGCACGATGGCATGTAGACGCTGTCACAGCAAAGCATATTCATAATGCGCTTTCGAAGCTCTACGCCTCACTGTCTGATGATGATGTGTTATCCGAAGGGGAACTGCTTGATCGTTTCCTCGAGGATCTCAAGGATGTCAACGATGCTTATAAGAATGAGGAAGTTTTAAGACGGTGGCTTTCTCTTTCTAAGCACATCGGTAGCAACCCGCTTGCACAATGGGGTCGTGTTTCTGCACCTGCTATCCGTATCAAGGGTATTCGTGATTATGCATATCTTGCAGTAAAACGTCATGGTGCTCCGATGCATTTTTCCGCAGTTGCAAAAGCGATAAGTACACTTTTCTCTAAAAAAGCACATGTTGCAACGACGCACAATGAGCTCATCAAAGATCCTCGTTTTGTACTCGTGGGTCGTGGATTGTATGCACTTACCGAGTGGGGTTATAAACCAGGTGTCGTGCGTGATGTTATTCGTGAGACTCTTGAAAAAGAGGGTCCGATGAAGAAGGACGAGATTATCAAGCACGTAAAACGAGCGCGATTTGTTAAAGATAATACAATTCTTGTTAATTTGAATGATTCGCGCTACTTTACGCGTCTAAAAGATGGCCGTTACGCAGCAGTGTAAAGACGGGTCAATAAACAAGCGGCGTCCGTTAGGCGATGGACGCCGCTTGTTTATTGCTATACTTCAGAAATACCATGATACCGTTCTTCAAAAAAGTTGATAAATTAGGGGGTAAATTCACCAGTAAAACTGGCGTTCGGCTTGAGCCGTGGCCGATTTTCATTCTCGCTGTTGCCGTTCTTCTCATGTCGTTTATTTTTATGCCGAGTGGTGTTTCCACAGCTCTCTCGCTTGCACTTTTCCTTGCGCCCTTATGGTTGCCATTCTTGCTCATTGGTGGAGCGCTCATGCTTTGGCTCGCGCTCAAACGTGGTGAATTTATTTTTGCGCAATCCTACATCGTGCTTGAAATAAAACCCCCACGCAGTCTTGCAAAAACACCGCTTGCTATGGAGACATTCTTTTCAAGTTTGAATCTCACGGGTGGAGAATCAAACTGGTATGCGAAATGGATAAAGGGTGGTATCCGACCTTTTTTCTCTCTCGAGATAGCCTCATTTGAAGGACGCGTGCATTTCTTTATATGGACGCGTTCAAATTTGCGAAGGATTATCGAATCACAAATGTATGCGCAATATCCGGGCGTACAGATAATCGAAGTACCCGATTACACGCGACTTATTTCCGCTAAAACGGATGAATGGGCTATTTGGGGTTGCGACTACAAACATACTGCGAAAGATCCTTTGCCAATCAAAACCTATGTCGAGTACGGGCTTGATAAAGTGCAAAAAGAACCAGAACAAGTTGATCCACTGGCAAATCTTATTGAATTTCTTGGGTCCGCGGGGAAAGGAGAATACGTGTGGCTTCAATTCGTTATTCGTGCACACAAAGGTGAGAAGTATCACAAAAAAACTGAATCTGGGAAAGATTACACCTGGATAGACGAGGCAAAAGAGCTTGTCGAGGATATTCGAAAGAAAACGCGAGATTCTTATGTTGATATAGTCACGGGTGAAGAACGTCCGGGCTTTCCTAATCCAACAAAAGGCCAGTCAGAGATGATAGCAGCCATCGAACGCAATGTATCGAAAATTGCATTTGACGTAGGTGGTCGTTGTGTATATCTTGCAAAACGGGATAAATTCAACCCCGTCATGATTACGCACATCATTTCTCTTTTCAAACCATTCAGCACTGAGGGATGGAACGGAATAAACTCAACTGGATGGCTGAAGCAATTTGATGATTATCCGTGGGAAGTTGGTGTTGAGAAAAAAAAGGATCTGTATCGCCGTAAACTCGTCGAGGCCTATCGCCGCCGTCAATTTTTCTATGAGCCGTTTTCGTACGGTGCTTTTGTAGATGACGCAATGGTAATGAGCACCGAAGAGCTTGCGACCATCTTCCATATTCCTTCACGTTCCGTCGAGTCGCCGAGCCTCGAGCGCATCCAGTCTGCCGTAGGTACCGCCCCACCAAATTTGCCGACGTAATTCACATGCAGATACTCAAGCGCTATAGCCGGGCGGCTGTTCCCACGATTATGTCTAGCGCCCGGCGTCATCCTAAATTGTGGATAGTACTACTTACACTCGGTATTCTTGTCGTTAGTGGTTGCTATCTTCTGCTGTTGCCACCGAGGAATTTTCCCACGGAAAGTACGGTGGCCATAAAATACGGTGCGTCGGCATCTCTTGTCGCACAAACTCTTGCGGACGCACAAGTCATCGTGCATCCGGAGCTGTTACAACTCATACTGCGTTTTTCAGGGGTACATAATCAAGCAAAGGCTGGTGTATACAGTTTCCCCGTGCCTGAAAATCTTCTCACCGTTGCGTATCGACTCATCACTGGCGCATATGGTATTCCCTCCATACGCATTACTTTCCCGGAAGGAATGAGTGTGCGTGAGATGGCGACAGAAATTGCGAAAGCGTATCCCTCAATATCTACCAAAGAATTTATTTCAGCAGGACAATCCTACGAGGGTTATCTTTTCCCCGATACATACTTTTTCCCGCCTTCTGCAGATGCTGCATCAATTATCAGTGCGATGCGTGCGAATTTCGATGCGAAAATGGCACCGTTATCGAATGAAATACGTTCTTCGGGGTATTCACTTTCAGATATAATCATTCTGTCATCTCTCGTTGAAAAGGAAGCGCGTACAAATACTGATAAGCGTATCGTTGCGGGCATTCTTTTTAACCGCCTCAGATTGGGTATGCCGCTCCAGGTCGATGCAGTATTCGGGTATATTTATAATCGCGCCACATATTCACCGTCGCTGGCGGATCTTAAGGTCAATTCGCCTTATAACACTTATATTCATACTGGACTACCGCCAGGTCCAATCGATAATCCAGGCCTTAATAGTATTGAAGCGGTTTTAAATCCAATAAAAACGAAATATCTATACTATCTAACTGGTAAGGACGGACTCATGCATTACGCAACAACTTATGCCGGCCATCAATTTAATCTTAAGAAATATCTAAATTAGAATACATAATATGGATGTACGGGGGAAGAAAATATTTATAGGGCTTTCCGGTGGCGTCGATTCGGCCGTATCGGCGGCACTTCTTGTACGCGCAGGCGCACAAGTAACCGGTGTTTTTATCAAAGGTTGGTATCCTCCCGGAATGCCCTGTACGTGGGCGGCGGAACGTCGTGATGCTATGCGGGTAGCCGCTCGACTCAATATTCCATTTTTCACGCTCGACGCGCACACCGAATATAAAGAGAATGTTATCGACTATTTGCTTACCGAATATCGTGCAGGACGAACACCGAATCCGGACGTCATGTGCAATAAAGGTGTAAAGTTTGGAGCGTTTTATCGCTTCGCGAAATCTCATGGGGCAGACGCTATTGCGATGGGGCATTATCGTCAGGGTGAAAAGGATCAGAGTTACTTTCTTTGGGCGGTGCCAAAGGAAATATTGGCCGCGACGTTATTTCCAGTAGGGAATTTTACGAAAAATGAGGTTCGCGCTCAGGCAAAACGATTTAAATTACCAGTAGCTAACAAGAAGGATAGTCAGGGCGTGTGTTTTCTTGGAAGTATTTCTATTGAAGAATTCTTGCGTGCCGAGCTTAAGGTTTTTCCGGGACGTGCGCTCGATGAGCATGGCCGTGTAGTTGGAATGCATGAAGGTGCACTTCTTTTTACTATCGGACAACGCGTTCCTTTATGGGGGGCACGCAAAAAGGGTCCGTGGTTTGTTATAGCAAAAGATTCTACGAAAAATGAGCTCAGGGTAGGGAATACACGATTCCCAGTTACTACACCGGCACAACATGGAATTCGATTCACTAATGCAAATTGGTTCAACTCCCCGATGTATGTACGAGAGGCGCAGTATCGTTACCGAGGCCCCCGCATCACGGGAAAAGTTGAAAATGATCATTTTATCTCCTCCACGCCACTTCATGAGGTACTCGCCTTTGGCCAATCAATCGTTTTTTATGGGAATGACGAACTTATTGGCGGTGGTATTATTTCCGTATGAATCACACACGCTTTTGGATCTTCGCGGCAATCGTTGTACTTGTCATCATCATAGGCCTTGTATTTTCGGTGCCGCACGTGCATGACGTGGTGCGAGTGCCAGCACCACAGGTGACGGCAACCGTGCCGGTTGTCACGCTGCATGACACCTTCAGGAAGGGCATACACACTATTGCTGGTTCGATAGAGGCACCTGATGCCTGCACAATCGTCACTCCCACCGCGATACTCGAGGGTAACGCTTCGAGCACGGAAAGCATATTGATTGCAATCTCCATGCCAGCTGATACGGGTGTTTGTCTCCAAATACCGACAGTTATGAGTTTTTCGACGACAATTGCCGCCCCCTCGCAGATACCAATAACTGCAACCGTAAACGGTTCAGTGGCATCCACCACTCCTTCATGACGGTTTTGCCAACTATCACGAAAGCTGATGGCTCGGTTGAAACATTCGATCCAGAGCGTCTCATCGTCTCACTTGAGCGTTCGGGTGCAGGAGCACACGCCGCAGCGCGTATTGCAGATGCAATTACGAGTACCGTAACTCCCGGGGCTTCCTCGAAAGAAATTTACACGCGCGCCTTTTCTCTTTTACGTAGAGAGGCACGTCCTATTGCAGCACGGTATGCGTTGCGGCGCGCGCTTCTTGAGCTTGGTCCGACCGGACATCCATTTGAAGATTTTATCTCGCACCTCTATCGCGCAGAGGGGTGGCAAGTGGAAACACGCAAAATAATTCAAGGGAAATGCGTTTCGCACGAAACTGATTTCTATGCTTCCCATCTAGAACAAAATATGTTTCTTGCTGCTGAGCTCAAATATCACAACGATCCAAGCTATAAAACTGACCTGAAAGTCGCCCTGTATGTGAAAAGCCGTTTCGATGATATTTTTTCCTGCGATCCTATTGTACGCACATGTCCGATTGATCGTGGATTACTCGTTACCAACACGAAATTTACCTCCGAAGCGATTACTTACGCTGAATGCGCCGGTGTTGAACTTCTGGGCTGGGGTTACCCGCTGGTTAACAATCTATTCGCGCGCATGAGTCATGCACGCGTGTATCCTATTACTGCGCTTACCGGTCTTGCGCGTGCCGAAAAACGGCTTCTTATCGAGCAGGGTGTTATTGCTGTAGATGAAATCGTACGTAACCGTCGTCTACTCGATATACTCCACCTTTCAAGTGAACGAATTGGCGAGTTGCTCGCGGAATCTGAAGGTCTTCTCAATCTGACATTTGCGCACCATACTGCTGTTCTCGCACCCATATGACGAAACATTTTTCTATGAATTCATTTATCGCTGGTGTTATGCTCGGTACGTTTGTCACGGGTGCATGGTTTTTGGGCGGCAACATTGTCCCTCTACCGCCTGCGTCGGCAGTTCAATTTCCTGCGACAAGTACTGCCCCCACAGTCGTCGAGAGTGGTGCCCTTTCTGTATCTGACCAGCCTTCGGGAAATACCGTTATTGTTGAATCCGTCACGGTACCGCCGCCCGGCGTTTGGGTAGCGGTGCGCGAGATGCAAGGGAACAGCTTGGGGAATGTGCTTGGCGCTGCATACGCACGTGGTCCCCGACTTAATTTTACGGTTCCACTCTTGCGGGCGACTGAACCCGGTCGCTCCTATGCGATTGAACTTTATCGCAATGACGCAAATGGTACCTTTAACTTTACGAAAGACAGCATCTACGTGGATTTCAACACGGGAGCACCAGTTATTGCCTACTTTATAACCAGTAAATAACATGGCATTCTCACCATCTTCGAAAGAACCATTTAAAATAAGTCGTTCAAAAATCGATTTGTTCACCGAATGCCCACGCTGTGCCTATCTCGATTTACGGTTCGGAGTAAAGCGCCCATCGATGCCCGCGTTTTCGCTCAACAACGCGGTTGATGAACTTTTGAAACGCGAATTTGATATTCATCGCACGCAGGGTAGCGTGCATCCTCTCTTGGAGAGATACGGTCTCGATGCCATACCATTTGCCGATAATCGGCTTGAGGAATGGCGTGATGCACTTCGCCGCGGAATCACCTACCTACATACCCCAACAAATATACTCGTACGGGGCGGTATTGATGATGTCTGGATTAATCCAGCCGGTGAACTCATCATCGTCGATTATAAAGCCACTAGCAAGAAGAAGGGTCCGAGCACGGAGGAAGATCTGTATGATTCCTATAGACGGCAGATGGAAATTTACCAATGGTTATTCCGTAGGAACGAATTTTCCGTTTCTCCGACCGGATATTTTGTCTATGCAAACGGGAAATCTGACGCGCATGCTTTTGACGGAAAGCTTGAATTCGATATAGAACTTATCCCTTATACTGGTAGCGATATATGGATCGAGCCAACAATTTTTTCTATAAAAGAAATGCTCATGGGTAATGAGGTCCCGGCTGTGGGAACAGCGTTCGGCGGAGGTCCATGCGAGTATTGCACATATCGCGAGCAGGCCGAGAAAAAATTGTTCGTCTTACACCATGGGGAAAAAGAATGATTATAGTTTCTGTGAGCGTGTTTTTGCGGTAGTGCGGAAGATTCCGAAAGGGAAGACCTTGTCGTACGTCGCCGTTGCGCGACGTTGCGGCTCACCACGCGCGGCACGTGCAGTTGGTGCTGTACTTCGTACCAATTACAATCCGATGATTCCGTGTCACCGCGTCATTTATGCTGACGGCACGTCGGGTGGTTACAATCGCGGCAGTATACGCAAAAGATGTTTGCTTATCCGTGAAGGGGCGTTATGAATGTTGCCCTGGATTCTTCCTGGAAGAAACGTTTTGCGGACGAGTTTTCCAAGCCGTATTTCGCAGAATTAGCTGCGTTTGTGAAGAATGAATACAAAAATGAGGTAGTGTATCCGCCGCCTAAGTATATTTTTCGCGCATTCGATCTCTGTCCCTTCGAGAAGGTGAAGATTGTGATCCTCGGACAAGATCCCTATCACGGAGCGAGACAAGCAAATGGCCTCTGTTTTGCGGTGAATGAAGACGTCACGCTTCCGCCATCTCTACAAAACATTTTTAAAGAAATCGAGAGTGATCTCGGGAAATCGCTCGTGCATAGAAGCGGTGATCTTTCCCGCTGGGCGGAACAAGGAGTGCTTCTTTTGAATGCGACATTGACTGTTCGTGCGCACGTGGCCGGTTCGCATCAGGGGCGTGGATGGGAGCTTTTTACCGATACTGCCGTTCGTGTGCTTTCTGAAGAGCGTGAACATCTCGTTTTCATGCTTTGGGGTAACTACGCGAAAGCAAAGGGCGCACATATCGATCGTGCCAGACACCTCGTCCTTGAAGCCGCGCACCCTTCTCCTTTTTCAGCGGCGAACGGTTTTTTCGGTTGCAAACATTTCAGCAGGGCTAATGATTACCTTATTGCGCAAGGCGAAACTCCGATTGATTGGCTGTAAAAATGTTAT
>JAJXVZ010000012.1 GCA_021781865.1 bacterium
ATGTCACCAACAAACGTGATGGTGATTTGTGCACTTTCTGGGGCGGCGGCGGCAAGATCATATGCGAACATAACGTCAGCATGTATTGCAAGATGTGTCGTATTAATGATTACCGAACCAAATGCAATGAATGTATGCTTAAGTGCGTTTACGACGAGTGACGGATTAGTGAGGGATGTGTAAGCAGCAGACAACATACTAGAAGAACGTAAATTCTCGTCAGAAAGAAATGTGGCTGCGGTGGAAATGACCGGCGTGTAAACAAGTGATGGGAATGGGATCGGCGTACTTTCAGAGAAAAAAGAAGGTGTTGGCGTAGTGGGCGTAAATGATAGTGGATTGCGTATCGTGATATTTGTAGACTGTCCACGTACCCCTAAATCCGCCGTATCGATTTTCGATGCGCTGGGTGCTACACCATCAAGTACCGTACTGAATCCGGAGTAAATTCCATGCGCGAACGATACTGCCCCATCCGCCAGTTGTGGGATAATTACGGATTGTGCTATAAGTGCGGAAAAAATAAGGACTAATGTCGCTATCGAGAATGCAAAGATACCGGACCTGGGTGGAATTTTCGCGACGTCAAGTCGTTGATATGGAAATTTATTTACCGAGACTACGGGAACCTGATGATTGATGGAAGAACGATGCGCACGATATTCTGCCCCACGTATTTGTGCGAGAGACCGCGCATAATCAATCTTGCTATCTTTTTGTTGTTCAGAGAAACGTTCGAGTGATTCTTCGTCAATAAACCAGCTGTGTCCAATTTTTTTACCAGTGATTTTTCCAGAGCGAGCGAGCCGTGCGAGATAATCCGAAGTATATCCAGAAATATCTGCAGCATCTTTTGTCGGTATTAAATTTCCTTTAAGTAAAGCATCCATGTCGGATAGCCGAATTATCTAAATAATAACTTGATACTCCGGCATCACCTAGAAAATACTGTGGATAATTAATCAATGTTCATCAAAACAAATTTTGAATTCTACTTTCATATAAATTTATATAGAAAATTCTAACTAGGAACGAGATTTTTATCTAAACATATTCCACATACGCCTAGTTTTATTCAGTTTTATTCAAAGTATATTTAAATCAGGAATTAATTTAATTGTATTCAGGAAATTCGAACGATCAAAATACCAGAGTATGGTCATGAAAATAACTCCCCCTTATTTGCTGTAGATAATAATCTCTATATACGAACTAACTAGCATTATATTACTTATTCCTGATGCTATTTATTACAATAAATGACCAATCGTATATTAGGATTAAATTTTTTAAATAGGCGAGATTATTTTAATTTTCATAGATAAATATCCTTGATGCAATAAATACTCTCGTATAGGGTTCAACGCTGTATATTATATTTAAAATATAGATGATCAGAAATTTCCTTAAAACTATTTATAGTTTACTAACTCGTGTAAACAAGACAAGAAATTTAGTAAATAAGCTATTTACTGTACAAAGAAATTCCTGAAATTATATATACTTGACTATACGAGATTAGGTAATTATCAAAATATCCAGTATTTATGACGGCAAGAATGATCGATATTGCCGCAAGTAACGATCCAAATACCCGGACCACTCTCAAAACTCCCCCCCTCCCATTTCTCCTCTGCACATCCTCAAGACCATCACCCCTATTTGGCATTGGGAACTCAATCTTAATATTGCGTCTTGGTAAGAGCTCCCTGGGCGGCTGTCCATGTAGCGTGTGGATGGGAACACTTATTTCTTCCTCTTCTACTACACTTTGCTTTTCATCAAACTCTTCTTTTTTTACATCTTCGTGTATTTCGAAGGAGTCAGTTTCTTTTTTTACAGCACCGTTAAACCATGCGTGCCAAGAATCTTGGAGATTTTTCGGTACTTCACCCTGAACTTGCGTTTTATTTAACGGATATTCATCCGTTTTTTGTGAAAGGAATGTTTCGACCGGAGATGCCTCATAACGTGGTGATTCCCAGGTCGCTTGTAAATCCGAGTTAGGAACTATTGTTTGAGAAGGTTCTGCCTCGATCTTTTGTTTACCAAAACGATGATCATGAATCGCTGTTTCAAGAACATACCAACTTCGTCCGATAAGGCGTGCCGGGACTCGCCCTTCGCGACAAAGTTGTCCGATATAATCCTTGGCATAACCAGTTATTTCTGCAGCTCGCTTTGACGATATATACTTTCTATCGTCTATGAGAATCTCATTCATAATTATAGTATATACATATCTCGGCTGGTATGAAAATGTTATGCACAGGAACACTCAAATTATCCTATACGATTTATCTCCTTCAAAATCAGGTCTCTTAAGATAGCCGGATCACCCGCGCCATTAGTTGCCTTTATGCTCCTCCCTAACAAGTACTGTAGAGCGGTCTCCTTCCCTGCACGATACTCGTTAACGGCTTTTACTTCTTTTACAAGCACCCCTTCAACTATGCGTTGGAGAGTCTCCGTATCACGCATCTGGGTGAGGCCGTGCTCTTTCGCTATGGCCTCTGGATCACCTCCGTGTTCAACAAGAATCCGTAATGTATCCTTAGCCCCGCGTGAGGAGAGATCACCGGTACTGATGAGGCGAATGAGTCTTGCAAAAGCCTTAGGATTGAGCGCCGCATATCCTTCATTCCCTCGTTTTGCGTATATACCCGCAAGGTCTGAAACAATATAATTCGTAGCGAGCAAAACAAGTTTGGTATTTTCTCCGAGGGCCGCGACAACCGCATCAAAAAACATAGCGCGTTCCGGATCTGCACAGAGATACATCGCGTCACTCTCTTGCAGAGAATAGGTGTGTATATAACGCGCACGACGTTCCCACGGAAGTTCCGGTAATGACGCCTGTATTATTTCTGGAGAAAATTCTTCTTTCTCTGAAAGAAGCAGTTTGGGAAGATCTGGCTCTGGAAAGTACCGGTAATCAGCACTCCCCTCCTTAAAACGTTGGTGGAATGTGGCTTGCCTTACCTCGTCCCATCCACGTGTTTCTTGTACTACTTTCCCGCCTTCTTCAATGAGCGCGATTTGCCGATCTATTTCAAACGCAATAGCCCGTTCAACAGAACGAAATGAGTTTAAATTTTTTACCTCAACTTTTGTACCCAAAAAACCCTCTTTATTTGATACGGAAATGTTCGCTTCTATACGCATCTCGCCCTTTTCAAGGTTCGCTTCACTTGCACAAAGTGTACGCAGAAGCAGCTGTAATTCGCGCGCAAAACGTCCGGCCGTCTCTGCGTCTCGTATTACTGGCTCAGTAACAAGCTCCATGAGCGGAATACCCGCTCGATTGAAGTCAATGAGGCTCTTCCCAGCCTTATGTATTGAGCGCGCTGTGTCCTCTTCGAGATGAACACGTGTAATCGCAACGCCCGAGAGTTCACCACCCGTAACCAAGGGATGCATATACTGACTAATTTGATAGCCCTTCGGAATGTCCGGATAGAAATAACTCTTGCGATCAAATTCACTGAAATTTGCAAACGTAGCTTTAATTGCACTTCCTATGCGAAGAATGTGTCGCACCGCATCGTGATTGATAACCGGTAAAGTGCCCGGATGCGCCATACAGACCGGGCATATATTTACATTTGGGCGTGTTTCGTCAGGATCATTTGCGGATGTACAGAACATCTTAGTTCGTGTCTTGAGTTCCGCATGAATCTCAAGACCGATGGTGGGGAGGTACATATCTCCATAGAGTAAACAGAAAACGGGAAACAGTCCACACCATAGCTCCTTATTCTCTCTTTGTGTCTCTACCCCACGATAGTAAGTATCTACTCTATATTCTTAAGAATTTTTGAAAGGTGCTTCGAAAATTCCTTAAGAACCACTTGATTTTCAAGTGATACCGAAAGCACTTCCTTACCTATCTCTCGAGAAAGCAGCTGAATCTTTGTTTCGCACTCTTGCGAAGAAACGAGGTCAATTTTTGATAGAACAATTATTTCTCGCTTCTTTGAAATCTCATGCCCAAATAGTTCTATTTCTTTGCGCACTTCCCTATATGCAGCGATTGGGTCATCTTGGTCAGCCGAGACGAGATGTATTAGGATACCTGTTCTTTCCACATGTTTAAGAAATTTAATTCCCAGACCTCGTCCAGACGAGGCGCCTTCGATAAGTCCAGGTATGTCAGCAATGATGTGCCCATAAAAATCACCGAGATTTGGCTCGAGCGTTGTGAACGGGTATGCGCCTATTTTCGACTTTGCTCTGGTAAGCGCATTAAGAAGTGATGATTTCCCGGCATTGGGGAGCCCAATGAATCCAGCGTCGGCGATAATCTTAAGGATGAATTCTATATTCCCACCCTTACCCTCCTTTCCAACCGTTTGTTGAAATGGATTTTGATTCGTTGAGCTCTTGAAACGCGCATTACCGAGACCCCCATTCCCACCACGAAAGATAACTATATGTTCGCCTTCCTTAGTGATCTCATATTCCTTGCCAGTTTCAAAAACATGCGCAAGTGTTCCAATCGGAACCTTAAGAAAGGTATCTTCTCCGTTTGCACCGTGTTTTAATTCTCCCTTCCCCGCCTCACCGTCTTCCGCATGAAATTTTTTCTTATGCCGATAATAGGAAAGGGCTGACAAGTCACGCACACCAACGAGAACAATATCACCGCCTCTTCCGCCATCACCGCCTGAGGGGCCACCACGCGCGGATTCTTTAGTGCGCAACCAACGGATAACACCATCACCGCCCTTCCCTGACTCCGCATGTATCTTTACCTCGTCAACAAATGCCATATCTAACTTTCATTCACAATCTCCCAACCTTCAGTAAGTAAGGGTTCAGCTTTTTTGAATTTAAGTGTCTGAATTGCGTTATCTTTCTTGAGGGTGACGAAATCATTACGACCGTATTCATGCGCCTTGACTAAAGGTGTCTGGACGGCACCACTATCCCCCTCCTTCCCCGCAATAACGAGCGCTGCATGCACCTTCTCTTCTTCAGCACGAATGCGTGCATCATCAGTAGGTTGAATACGCGGTATCGATTCTATAACCATTTTTCTAATACCCTCTTCGAGCTGACGAAAACGTATGAGACCCTCGCGTCGATATTCGATAAGCGGATCCCTTTGTCCGTATGCTCGGAGCGATACTGAACGACGCAGATAGTCCATGGTCTCAAGATGTTCGAGCCAGAATGTATCGATAGTCTGCAAGAGTAGCCGACGCAGATTAGGAGCAAATGCGTCACCAAGCTCAGTCTTCTTCGCGTTCAACATAGTCTGAATTGTTTCTCCGTCCTGAATAAACGTATGGATCAGCTCCTCTACTTTCTCATCGCTTCCAAGTAGTGCCGCCCGCCGGCGCGCGTAAATCGCAAGACGTTGCGTGTTCATTACATCGTCATACGCGAGAATCTGTTTACGCGAGTCAAAGTTGAAACCCTCAATACGTTTCTGTGCGGTTTCAAGGGATCGGGTAATCATTGCGCTTTCAATCGGCTCATCTTCCGGGATACCAAAACGGCCCATCACCTTCTTTAGAGTTTCAGCGGCAAAGACACGCATGAGCTTATCCTCAAGTGAGACATAAAAACGCGTTTCCCCTGGATCACCTTGACGACCTGAACGACCGCGCAGCTGATTGTCGATACGACGTGCATCATGTCGCTCGGTACCAATCACAGCAAGACCACCTTTTGCGATAACTGCGGCGCGTGTTTCGCTCGTCGCGAGTGCGCCGCCAAGCTTTATGTCTACACCACGACCGGCGAGGTTCGTTGCGACAGTCACCCTACCCTCCTTTCCGGCTTCAGCAATGATTTCGCCTTCGCGCTCATGGTTTTTTGCATTCAAAACTTCGTGCGGTACACCCTCATTCGTGAGATACGTACTGACCGTCTCATTATCTTCAATGGAAACCGTACCAATAAGTACCGGCTGTCCTTTTAAATGACGTTCCTTTATCGCTCGCGCAACTGCCCGATACTTTCCTGAACGGGTTTGGAATATGAGGTCATCATAATCCTTACGCGTAACCGGTTTGTTGGTCGGTACCGCTACAACTTCAAGCTTATAAACTGTATAAAATTCCTCCTCTGAGGACAACGCCGTGCCGGTCATACCCGCAAGGCGCCCATACATACGAAAGAGGTTTTGAAACGTCACTGTCGCATACGTACGCGTTTCTTCTTGCACTCGCACACCTTCTTTTGCCTCAATAGCCTGATGCAAGCCCTCCGACCAGCGACGACCGGGTTGCAGCCTTCCTGTAAATTCATCCACGATGATGATTTCATCATTGCGAACGATGTATTCCTTGTCTTTATGGAAAAGTGCCTTCGCACGAACGGCTGTCTCAAGGTGATGTGCATACTTCATACCACCTTCGGTGTAGAGATTCTCGAGGCCAAGCGCGGCTTCAGCCATGTGCATACCTGCCTCTGTTATTTGAATCGCTTTCTGTTTCTCATCAACCGTATAATCAGTACCTTCCTGCATACCGCTAACGATGCTGGAGAAACGTTCGTAAAGCATTTTCGAATCACCCGCCGGACCCGAGATGATGAGTGGCGTGCGCGCTTCATCAATCAAAATGGAGTCCACCTCGTCAATGATTGCGTACTGATAGTCTCTCTGCACGATTTGTCCCGCAACGTACGCAGTGTTATCGCGCAAATAATCAAAACCGAGCTCATTATTGGTTACGTATGTAACGTCGGCCGCGTAGGCTTCGCGCTTATCCACGGGATGAAGATAGTCATAAAACACCCTGAAAGAACCTTCTGAATCGCGTTCGCGATCTAATTCTTTTGCTGTATGTGACGGATCATAGCGATATGCGCCTGTACTCGTCACGACGCCGACAGTAAGACCTAGATAATGATACACCTGTCCCATCCAAGCACCATCGCGGCGAGCAAGATAATCGTTAACCGTAACAATCTGCACACCTTTGCCTGAGAGAGCATGAAAAGTTGCGGGAAGCGTTGCAACGAGCGTCTTGCCTTCACCCGTGCGCATCTCGGCAATCTTCCCCTCTGCAAGCGCAAGACCACCGATTATTTGCACGTCAAAGTGTGGTTGATGCAACGTGCGACGGGATGCTTCACGTACGAGCGCAAACACAAGAGGGAGATCCGAAACATCTGTCGCGCCCATAGCCCGTGACCGCGTTTGCACTTCGTTTAACCGAGCACGTATCAAATCATCGGAAAGTTCTAAAAACTCCTCGGAATACTTGTTTACTGCGGCCACACATGGCGCCGCAGCCTTGAGAAAGGCTGCGGATTGGTTTTTTGAAAAAAAGCTGGAAAGCCCGAACATTGTCATACAACTATACCACTTTGTCTTCTAACAGCCTAAAAGAAGGGTTGGGTCCTTTTACTCTTCACAGAGTTCCGAAAGGTCACGCCATAATCCCCGTCTAGAATCGAAATGACAAGCTGCACCAGCTAAAATCATACAAGTATTCTTACTTGCTCTCAAAAACATACGTTCACCGACATCGGTGAACGTATGTTTTAAAAAACGAAACCGGGCTAGCGACGACGCTTTGCAACCTTGCGTTTTGTAGTTTTACGCTTCGGTGCCGCCTTTCGCTTTGTGGTCTTGCGTTTCGTGGTGGTCTTTTTTACGACCTTACGCTTCTTTGCCATGGTGGTTGCGAATTATATAATGGTTGATATGTCGACCCGTCTGTGCATGAAAAATTTTATACACAAACGTTTCTATGTTTTATTATCGCGCGTAAATAATTTTTATGTGAAAAAAAATTATGAAGTGTGGATAACTTTTTAAAATTTTCAGATTATTTTTCACACATTACTCGTACGAACCGAACGTCTCAACCTCACGTTCAATGTGAATACCGGTTGCAAGAAAAACTTTTCGCGCAACCTCGGTGGCGAGCGCATCAACCTCAGCAGCACGAGCGCCAGCGCTCGCAACAATAACGATAGGTTGCTTTTCATATAATCGCGCTCGACCGATAGAAAATCCTTTGAGTGAAAGCACGTGATCAAGCAGCCACGCGAGTGATATTTTTACCGTACCCTCCTTCTGAGGAAACGCTGGCATGTCAGGAAAATGTTTTGCGAGTTCATAAAACTTTTCCTGTGGCAGGACGGGGTTCTTAAAGAATGAACCTGCTGTTCCTTCCCCGACATCTCGTGGAAATTTCCGTGCGCGAATAGAACGTACCGCGCGCACGATGTCAGTTGGCAACGTAAGCGGTACACCCTCCGCGCGCGCACTCTCAAGGTCGGCATAAGCGGTATTCGGTATCGCCTGTTTTGCAAGTCGCAATGCGACACGCGTGATAATAAGAGAACGATTTTTCTTGAAGATGCTTGTCCGATACGCAAATGACGCGTCAGCTCGATTAACCCGTCTCTGTGCGTTAGTTATGCTATCGATACTGTCAGCGTATTCAAATGTATCGGCGAATTCTGCACCATATGCACCAATATTTTGTACTGCGGCACCTCCCATGGAGCCTGGAATGCCGGCGAGATTTTCGATGCCGAAAACACCGCGTGCTGCCGCTTCGCTCACAACCCTTTCCCAGGGAACTCCCGTTCCCGCGATAAGCAATACGCTGTCGCCATCTTCTTCGATCCGTATGTCCTGAAGAGACATCTTCAACACAACGCCCTTAATGCCGGCATCTGGTACGAGTATGTTGCTCCCTTCCCCGAGAGGGAAAAGTGGGAGCGCATGCTGTTGCGCAAACGCCACCGCGCTCTCAACGTCTCTATCCGTTTGCGCTTCCATGAAAAAGCGCGCTGTGCCACCCACACCGAGCGTTGTAAGTGGCGCGATTGGAATATTTTCTAAAACCTGACCAACGCTCATTGTCCCACCGTGTTCCCTTTTATTTGTGCAATAGCCGCTGCTCCTGAAGAGGCTACTCCAGGAACTCCCGCGAACAACTTGACTGCCTCTTTGATTGTGGCAATGGCATTCGTTTTATCACCTGCGGTGTAATAACCGGCCGCAAGATTGAACCATGCAGTAACATCCGCGCCAGGTTCACTCGTGCGAAGCTTCAATATATCTATAAGACCCTGCCAATTCTTGGCACGATAATATGCATCCATAAGAATATTACTATCTATGGTTGTCGTACCGTATGCGCCAATCAATACGTGGTCGGCTATTGTCATGTTACCGGCTGCGATATCTCCGGCTGCGGCATACTTCGCGAGACCTTGAAATTCCGGACCAAGTGCATATGCCGTATCGAAATCAGACTGTGCTGCCTTCACGTTCCCCAGATCCCATTCGGTTATGCCTGCCTCAATCCAAAACTCCTCCTTTGCCGGAGAAAGCGCAATCGCTGCTTCAATCTGTTTGAGTGCATCCGCATTGTCTCCCGCTGCATGATAGGCGTAGGAAAGTTCCAGGCGTTCACGTGCGTCAAGTGGATACGCTGCGACTTGCTTTCCCATTTCGCTAATCGCGAGCGAGACAATTTGTTGTTTTTGCGCTTCAGTCGCCCATGAACTTTGTGCAATTGTCGCTGCGGTGGAGACTAACTGTTCGCGTATCTCCTGTGCGGCAAATGCCGGATGTTTTACCAAATCTTCGAAAGTCGCTATATTTTGTGCAGAAAATTCTGGAGTTTGCGTTGTGGGATCGAGTGCGGTTGGTGATATGGCGACAATAAGCTCAGACGCGGCTTCCATACCCGGAATATTCACGGTCCAAATGAGTGCGATGGCGACTACGGCAGCAATTGGGAGTGCGTAGGTTACGCCGTCCGCTGCGGAAAGCACGGGCGCGTGTTCGAGTTTCTTTATAGGACGCGCAACCTGCGAATCGATAAAGGCGAGAATTGCGAAAAAATAGACGTAGGAATACAGGTTGTCGAAAACAAAAAAGTTATGTACGGCATACCCGGTAAGCGCTGCAGTAAATATGATCCGTTCGGGGCGCGAAAGTTCAGAGTTCTTCCAAAGTAAAAACAACGCGGATCCGAAAAGTGAAAGATAGAGCAGGAACGCCGGAGCACCGCCCGCAACAAGCCAATCGATAAATGCATTATGCGCTCGATCGAACCATTGTTCTTGCGTGTACAAAGATGGGTCGTAGAACTTGTTAAAGACATAGTTGAAGCCCTCCTGTCCCCATCCGACGATGGGACGTTCAAGAAATCCTTCAAATGCCATATGCCAGATAGTGAAACGGGTTTGGCCAGCGGCGAGCGAAATTGAGTCGATACGCTGCAGCGTGTGATTGCTCTCAACGAAGTGAGTATGGCGAGCAAGATAGAATCCCCCCACAAGAAGCACGAGGCCAATGAGTGCAAATACCGCTATGCGGCGAACCCGTTTGCTTGCGGTAAGCGCTGTCAAAAGCATCGCGAGACCAAATGCCAAAGTCAGTCCAACCACCGTACCGCGTGTTTCGGTATAAAAAATTAGGACCACCTCTACGGCAGCGAGTGATACGAGCGACCATTTAAGCCAGGAGTACTTCTCGGTAAACGCGAGCCAAAGCGCGATAAACACATTGAAAAGGAAATAGATCGCCAAATATGCGGAGTTCCCCAAGGTCGCGTCAATACGCGTTGAACCTTGGTTTATTGGAATGTTGCCGGCGAGCTGCAGAAACGCGTATCCAGAAACAACGATCGAGACTGCGATTGACGCAAGAAACCATGCGCGCCATTTTTTCTCCACACGTAGCACTGCGCTGGAGGCTAAGAAAAATCCGAGTAGATGTATGAGAAGGACCCAGCCTTCCATGCGTTCAAAATTGCTCCAAAAAGCTTTCGCGACATTTATCGCAAACAGATCTGCAACAAACATCCACGCGACAAAACAAACGACTGCTGCACCAATGAGCGAAAAGCGTGGACGGTATTCCTTATCCAAAAGAGCGAGTACGATCCATGCCGCGACCACTATTTCAACTAGGATACGGAAATAGAACGTCTTGCCGGTGATGAAAGGAAAGAAGTAGCTATTCGCGATAAGAAGCGGCGTAAGCGGGATGAGAAAGAGCGCCCCGAGCGCTACCCATCTTGCAATCTTCTTGGCGATTCCACTACTACTCTGCATGATGCAGGAAACTATACCATATATCAAAACACGCAACGCCATGCTCTAAAGTATGGCGTTGCGTGTTTTGATAAGGTCTGCTCTTTACTAGAAAAGGTTCGATAATTCAGATTAAAACCTCCAACTGAAGAGACCCCACATGTTCTGCTGTTGTTGTGCAAGAACCTGCAAACGCGCCTGTGCTTCCTGTAAGGCCGTTATTTGGGCTTTCAGAATCGTTTGCACGTTGACTGAAATATTTGCCTGCGCAAGCAGTTTGGTGAGAGCGTCGATACGCTGCTGATTCTGTGCAACTTGTTCTGTGATGACTTGTGCTGCGGCAGTATCACCGCCGAAAAAGAGCTTGGTAAGAAAGCCGCGTGACTGTATTTGCGCTTCGGCATTCGTCGTTGACGCGATCGAGTAATTCATTTGTCGTGCTATCGCCGACACCTGACTGCCGATCCCGCCGAGCAAATCCTTTGAGGCGAGAAACGAATGCACCGCAAGACGCACTGGATTTTCATTTTTCATGATGCTTCGCGTCTCCGGTGAAGAACTTGCCTCCTCCTGGTCGAGTTCCTGCTGGCGCGCTTCAATTGATGACTTCAATTGCCCGAACGAAAGCGCCGCAGTCGTTGTGCTCTCAAGAGAGAACGGGAGACCTTCACTCATTATTTCAAGTTTCTTCTCGACTTCATTCTGCGCACCTTCTCGTTTCTGTTCCCCAACACGGGATGACTGATTCGATTCCCCCCCTTTAGAACCCGTGATACTTTGTTTATGCCCTTCCCCGACCTGTGCCGAAGCGCTCGTCGAAGCACTCACTGAGGTGTCCCCGCTCTGCACCTGGGCCGTTATTTCTGCACCCACACTTAAACCGCCCTGCCCAGCACCACCATTGCTATCAGCGATAGCTGCTACGGGCAATCCGCTCATGGCGAGCGCAAACGCAACTGCTCCGAATCCATAAATATAATTCTTCATATGGTTTAAATATCGATTATTACTATGTAAGTATACGTTACCTATATATAGTATAGACGACCGATTGGCATGTCCCTTACAGTCCTGTTGAAACCTTAACTACGCCACCTCTGTTCCAGTCTAAGTGGTACGATAGCAGCACGAGTATCTGTTTATACTCTATACATAAAATATGTCTGGCTTAAAATACCGTCTCCTCCGTCTCCTCCGTTGGAGCGAGAAATATACCAAGACCGATATGGTGTATCTCACTCGAGGCGGGTTCTGGTCGATCACTGGACAGGTGGTAACCTCGATTACCGTTTTTGGTTTTGCCATCCTTGTCGCTCACTTCCTTCCGAAAGAGGTATATGGCCAATACAAATATATTCTTGCCGTTGTTGCCATACTTTCCTCATTCTCACTTACTGGTATCGGAACCGCCGTCTTTCAATCGGTCGCGCGCGGATTTGACGGATCTCTCTTTGAGGGTTTCTGGCTCAATATCCGTTGGAGCGCACTTATATTTCTGGGAGCATTCGCGCTCGCTATCTATTATTTCTTCCAGGGCAACCCGACGCTCGCGTTCGGAGTTCTGGTCGGCGGCTCGCTCTCCCCCTTCCTTTCAAGTGCTAATCTTGCCAGTACATTTCTAAGCGCGAAAAAAGACTTCGCTCGCTCATCCATCTATTTCGATATCATAGAGAATTTGTTTGCTATCGGTGCGCTTGCTGTCACTATCCTCCTCACGCACGATCCGCTCATCATTGCTGCCGTCTACTTCGTCGGCAATACACTTGTGACCTACTGGCTCTACCGCCGCGTCGTACGAGTCTACAAGCCAGATCCGACAAAGACCGATCCTGAGATGCTTACCTATGGCAAACATCTGTCACTCATGGGCATCCTTAGCACCATTGCCGGCAATATTGATCAGATACTCCTCTTCCACTTCGTCGGCCCCGTCGAACTCGCTATCTATAACTTCGCAGTTGCGATCCCCGACCAGACCAAAGGTCCGATCAAGATGCTGAGCAATATGCTCCTCCCGAAGTTCGTGGGTCGATCAACCGCAGAAATTAAAGCCGGGATGCGCAATAAGACCTTATTGCTTTTTATATCAAGCCTCGCGTTCGTCGCGCTCTATATACTTCTTGCGCCCTATTTCTACGCATTATTCTTCCATAATTACACAGATGCCGTTCCCTACTCGCAGCTTTATGCGCTATCTATCCTTTCTTTTGGCTTCAGCCCTGCGGGGGTTTACCTTGTTGCGAAAAAGAAAGTGCGTGAACAATATATAACAAGTATCGCGCTGTCCGTTTTCCAAATTGGAGCCATGCTCACGGGCGTAATTTTCTGGGGGCTTCTCGGGTTGGTAGTCTCACGCGTCATTGTAAAAGTAGGGGGCGGATATCTTACTTATCTTCTGTATGCGTCTTCCTCAAAGAGAGAATCTTGATTCAACGGACATGGAATATTTCATACGGTTCATGAAGCACGCTCTCAAGCAGGTTCTCTGGAAACCTGATCCGACGTGGTCTTTTTATGACTTCGAACACAGCATCAATCCGAAAACTATCTCATGTCATCAAGAAATACTTTCTTGGGCGGAGCAGAGTCTTGCAAAGAAAAATATTTTCGAAATGTCTGAGAAATACGAACGGTCGTCCGACCCAATCGTTCGCCAAGGATATGAACTCAAAAAGCGTGTTGAAGCCGAGTTCCGCGACAAACGTTCTGCCGTATCTGATATTCGCATTCTTATACAGGTACCAGGCCCTTCCGTGTCGCCCGCGCATTTCTCTTTCTATTCGAATCTTATCGAATCTCTCAATTTCATAGGCATACCAGCCTACAAACTTGAGTGGAAATCTGACGTGAAAGAAGCACTCGAGATTTTCCATCCGACATTTCTCCTCTCAACCGACGCGCCTGTATACATCGATCAAATCGACTGGCAAGCTGTTGCTGCCTATCGGAAAACGCGTGAACTGTATATTGGACTCAATGCGCGAATTGAGGAGGAGGAGATCGGAAATTCACCCCTTATTCCTCGTCTCAATTGGGCAAAAGAACACGGAATCAATTTCTATTTCAGTTTCCGAGATCCTGAGTACACACGTATCCGGAAAGAATACCAACCGTTCTTCGAACGTGGATATCCCTTGCTTTCACTGCCGTTTGGTGCGAACCCGCTCCACTACTACCCTCTTCCGGAGATTACGCGAGACATTGATTATTGCTTCCTCTCTTCGGCGCACTGGACAAAAGGGCCGATCTATTCCCGTCTTGCAGGAGAAATTATCTCCCGTTACCCGGGGTTCATTCATGGAATCGGGTGGAGACATGTGAAAGAATTCCGTTTTGATCGTGACCGTGATCGTTATCTTTATGCGCGAAGCAAGGTTGGATTTAACTTCCACCTCCCGGAACAGATAGAGTGGGCATGCGAAGTAAACGAACGAACGCATCACCTCGCCATGTGCGGATTGCCACAACTTATTGACACTCCGAAACTCCTGCCGAAACTTTACAGCAAAAACGCACTATTCGTATGTAAAACGGGGGAGGAATTTGCCAATCACTTCAGGAATATTATGCAGAACCCGGCCTATGGGCAACAAAGAGCCATCGTCGCCCAGCGAGAAGTGTTCGCACAGCACACCACCTTTCATCGTGCCAATGATTTCGTTACACAATTACAAGATATCCTTGTAAGGGCCTGATGTATGAATATTATCTCTTGTGCCATCTGCGGGAGCACAAATTCTAAGAAGCTTCTGACGAGCCATGATAAATATATTCGGGTGGATAACACAAAATTCACACTGGTTCGCTGCAGCGTTTGTGAACTTGTCTATCTCAACCCGCAACCAACCATGGAGGAACTCGTGAAATACTACCCGTCGCACTATCCTTCATACTTGCCAGAATATAAAGTCCTCGAAGAGAATCGTTTGTTAGCATTTCTTAAAGGAATAAAGAAACTCATAACCCCCCCTTCTTCATCTGCATCCTCTCCAAATGAAACCTCATCAGATACTTCCCGATTGCGTGTGTTAGATTTCGGCTGCGGGAGCGGGCGATTCCTACTTTCAATGCGTCTTGCTCATCCGCTTTGGGAACTACATGGATTCGACATATCAACGAACAAAGAAATAAAATCCATCGGGCACGACGTTTCCATCATTCTTGACGCCCCAGACACAATCGGCTCGTATTTCGAGCACGAAAGCTTCGATCGTATCTATCTAAACAACGTTCTCGAGCATGTGAACGATCCTGTTGCAACTTTACGCATGCTCACTACTCTGCTCAGGCTGGATGGAGAGATGGTCATTGAAGTTCCCAATATAGATTCCATAAAATTCAAGATATTTAGGAGCAACTTTTTTCCGCTTGAGATACCGCGACACCTTTACCACTTCTCTCCTTTGACACTTTCCAAACTATGTAGAAAATGCGGACTGTCTATCATTGAGGTCCATAAGATCGGCTCCGCGAAAGGAACGGTGCGCAGTCTCTACTATGCGCTTGGTATACACAAAGATAAAATTGATCCGCTCTTGCTTCTTGTCATCGACAAGATGAGTAAACTCTTGGGAGAAAAATGGATTAACGATGATTCCATGATTGCTCGCGTAAAGAAGGCTGCACCAAATCAATCGGACGCCCAGAAAGATGTTTTATCAACGCATAGAGACGAGGGAACATTTTCTTGAGACGCCATTTAAGACGCTGTAGGCGGGTACGGCCTATGCGGAATAAATCTCGGTTGATATAAAACTCGGCTTCTTGATTGACGATCATGAAGGGCGGATGAACGAGCGGGAAGCCGATTGGCGTTGTGGGCATATTCGCAAGAGGACTATCTATGTCCTTGCACGATAATGCCTGCGAACCGAATCCGATATTGCTCACGAGATTTACACTCGGATTTATGCTCAGCCCGCCCTGAGAGAGTACGGCGAAAGTCCACTGACCGTCCCATGATTCAATACGTCCTTCGTAATATTCTTGAAGCCTATTCTCCCACCGATATGCCACAGCATCATCGTGGAAAATGTCGTACAGCATGCGTCTTGCGCGAGCCGCGGGCCACTCCGCAACCTTCACGTCATAATATTTCCATGCACGTCGCCATGTCGCGAACCCCCATATATGCGGGACCGTAGTGAAGAAATAGCTATCAGCGCTCTCGAATTTCGACTTCAGTGCTTTGAAAAAATTGCTGCCGCCGATATGCATGACGCGCTCATCATCCTTGTACCGTTCAAGAAGCTCATCGCAATATCGGAAAAACGACGGATGAGGCAGACAGTCGTGCTCGAGGATAATGGCACGCTCCTCCTGCTCAAAGACCCAGCTGATGCCAGTCGCAAGCCGCATCTTAGCGCCCATGTTCTTCTCAGCATAATGAGTACGCACATCGCACCAATCAATGGTCGCGATAAGGTCTTTCACCTTCTTGAAACCTTCCTCAGTCTCCGGCGACCAACCAGCATCAGCGACGACATAGAGCCTCCCCGGACGCGCCGCCTTAATCGCAGCAAGCACGCGCGACACTGTCTCCATCCTCGGCGCCAAGATAAGCGCCACGGGAACAGTAAGGTTGCGTGAAGATTCAATCATCG
>JAJXVZ010000013.1 GCA_021781865.1 bacterium
GTTCCGCCACCACCGACTTGAAAGCAAGACTTTTGGTCGAAAGGGCCGGGAAGCCATTAGACAATTTGAAACGTATCTGCCGAGCAAATACTGCGCGCGTATTTCCGTTTCGTGTCTTCCTCGTATTTCCACGCACATAGACGTCGTGCAGAGCGTTTAAATACTCAGCTTCGCCGCGATTACGGGTCCAATCACCTCGCGAAATCTTTTTCCTACTCATTAACTATCTCCTTATTTAGCTTGATTTACTTCATTAAGGACATAACTAACCCGACATAACTGTACGCTCGCGGCAGGACAAGCGCAAGAAAAAGGATCGGTGCTCGCAACGAGCGCCGATCCTTAGTCTCTTAACATTTTCCTACTTTACGTCGACGCCCATGCTCCGTGCCGTGCCCGCTATGAGACGCGCGGCTGCCTCTGGACTATTCGCGTTCAAATCCGGCATCTTCTCTTCGACAATCGTCGCGATTTGCGCTTTTGTCAGCGTACCTACTTTCTGTTCACGTGCCTTGCCTGAACCTTTTTCGATGCCGATCGCCTTTAATATGAGTCTCGAGGCGGGCGGATTCTTCATGATGAAAGTGAAGGAACGGTCGTCATAGACTGAGAGTTCAATCGGAATGATAGTCCCCCGCTTATCCTTAGTCGCTTCGTTGAACTGGGAAACGAACTGGCCGATATTCACGCCCGTGGGACCAAGCGCAGTACCAACAGGGGGCGCGGGTGTTGCTGCGCCGCCAGGAATTTGTAACTTAATCTTTTTTACGATTGTAGCCATATGTGTAACGAGATTACGCTAGAGTTTCCGTATCTGCAAGAAGTCAAGCTCGACCGGTGTCTCACGCCCAAACATTGAGACCATGACTTTCACCTTCCCGCGGTCTTCGTCGATTTCGCCCACCTTGCCTTCAAGATCTTTGAAAGGACCATCGATTATGGTAATCGGATCATCTTTGACAAGATCGATGCGATGCTTCGGCGCTTCCGCGGTCATACGCTTCATCAGTGAGGTAACCTCGGCGTCTTCCATCGCAACGGGTGTATTACCAGAACCGACAAATCCTGTAACACGCGGCGTGTTCCGCACTACAAACCATGAATCGTCATCAACAATCATGCGCACAAGAATATAGCCCGGATAGATTTTCTCCTCCTCGACAACGCGCTTTCCTCCTTTCACTCGAATCTTTTTTTCAGTCGGAACGATTACATCAAATATTTTTCCTTCCATACCCAGTGATTCAATGCGTTGCTTCAAATTACGTTCGACAGCATTCTCGTAACCGGCATAGGTGTGAATGGTATACCAGCGTGCATCTTCTTTGCGCGGTATCGTCTCGTCACGAATTTCTTTGCGTACCGAAGGCGCGATGTCTGCCATACCGGTTTCTTCCGGTAAATCCCTATCGCTACTGTTCATATGTTGGGTTGTGTCCATAGGAAAAGCTTTTATCCACCGGCAACGCTACTCACTACGGAACCAAAAGTGTAATCGAGTAGTCCGACAAGCAATGTTATTGCTATCGCAATGAAAATGACGACAAGCGTGTGCGCAAGTGCCGTACGATTCGTTGGCCAGACGATATGAGCAAATTCTTCGCGCACATGCTTCAGATACGTAACGGGTGAGATCATATAAAAAGCGTTTAGCAAATAAAAAAGCCCTGCGGGCTCCTTAATAAAAGCATCATAATATGAGGCTTCTCACGAGTCAAGTTTCTGTTCATGGGCAATGTTATTAACGGATTTCATAGGTAATAGAAACGGATGCATTATAAGTGTTTTCACCTATCGGGATATTGGGCGTTGACGCCCCACTTATAGATTCGGCCGCCATTCCATAAACAGGGACAGGTGAATTACCTGGAGACTCGCTGAAATTAACTATCTTGCCGAGCGAAATTCCGAGTTGAGCTGCAAGAAGTGCCGCTTGCGTCTTCGCATTATCAATTGCAGCAGCGCGTGCGGCGTCGTAACCAGAGGTCGCGTTGTCCAGTGCGAACTCTGGACCCTGCACGTTCTGCACCCCGAGAGCTCCAAGACCGCTTATGACGGATCCTGTCGCGGGAAGGTCCTGTATCATTATCTGAATCGTTTCAGATACTTGATAACCGACGATTTTTGGTGTGCCGCTGTAGGGTTGACAGAGCATCCCTGGAGAACATGGGGTTGGATATGAGTATTGTGGAGAGATGTTGTATGAGAGCGTTTTAATATCTTTATCGGCGATACCCTGACCTTTTACAAAATCAATGGCGGCGTTCGCCTGCTTGGTAGTCGCTGCTTGAGCAGTTACAACGGTTTTCGCGATATTCTCAACGGTGAACGAAACTTTTGCAATGTTTGGTGGAAGCGTCACTTGACCATTGCCCCGTACGGTAATAGTGGCAGTTGTCGACGTATTCGACTGATCAAATTTTTCTGCAGTAGTTACTGTTTGTGCGAGTAGGAAGAGTGTGAGAGCAACAAGCGTGCTAATAAGCATGATGCGCACGGCGCCATTACCGAAGATTGTTTGGAAGGAGTTATTGTTCATATTAGTGTGAATCTAGTTCTCTAAATTATAGCAAGCCTCTCGATCATTGACCTTGGAGGGTCGTGAGAAGACTCTTCAATGCCGCGTGAGCCGGCAGTATCGAGGTATCGAGATTCGGGTCTGCCCAGTTCGCGATGTTTTGGTCTATTGCGTCAAACCGTAACACATCCGTACCACGCGCAAGGTAATAGGCGGTATCGACGATTCCATCGAAGCGCTGGATTGAGACAACGGTGAAGCGATGATTACCAAGCAGGGTTGATGAGAACGAGGTCGCTGCAACGGGTAGCCCAGAGACGCCATCCACAGCTGTTTGTTGTATGGTTGCGAGCGCTGTGGAACTCGCATCAATCATATAGCGGCGAATGATAATATTGGCGCTATTCGTTGAGGAGGCCGTTGCAGAAGCTGAGGGAGATAATTCATATGCAGCGACGCTTGCGGCATCGGGTGGCGTGACTGCTTGAAGTCCTTCCGGAAGGGCAAATGATATGGCAATACTTGGTATTGATACGTTTGGCGGAGGACATGCGGGAAATGTACAAGAAAGGCCAGTACGAGAAACCGATGTGCCGTCAGGACACAACAATGTATCAAGTGGACAGGTAATTGGTTGCGTTGGGTGTTCTACCGCATTCCGATAGACAAGCCCGCCAATGACTAAAACTATGACGAATAAAGCGCCGAGAAGAAATCTCCTCATATGCATATGATATCACGTACTCTGACTGCGAGAGACTTTTGTCAGATGGTATAACCAATAACTCAGTTAAGCCTAGTTGGGCCGAAGGGGTGCGGCTATTCGAACCGTCGATTACCTAGGCATCCTATCAAATCCCGAGTATATGGCCAGGGGTGAAAGAAAAGTTGAATTTGATAGCCACTTTTCAAGCAGTAAATCCTAAATAAAGTAACCCGAGGCCAAGAAGTATCGCTATGACACCGCTCACCATTATCGCAGGCTTGACCTTGAACTTTTTGTAGATCGCAAGGAACGTGCCAGGAAACACCGTGAGACCTATGCCCTTGAGGATGCACAACCACCCCACAATGGTAATCACGACTCGCCAATCGGATGTCCACACGCTGTAGAGCGAGAGCGTTGCGGCACCAAGAATAAAGGCGATAAATCCATTAAGCCATAGGAGCGCCTTGCTGTTCTCGATTTCCTGCACGACATTCAAGATGAACCTTTTATTAAAGACCGAGAGACCGATTACGAGCAATGTCGCACCCCAAAATAAAGCGAGCGTGTTTGCGATGTTCATATGCAAATTAAGACTTACTAATAACTACCCAAAGTATACCTTACTGGGGCAGTCGCTGGAGAGTTCAATTCCCATCAGAGGGTCGCCAAACAGCGAAACAAAATAAGGCTCAAAAATCTGGGCGACTACAGGGAGTCGAACCCTGATCGAGAGCTCCACAAGCTCCAGTGTTAACCGTTACACCATAGTCGCCATGCATGAACGTAATTTTTATAGCACACATATCTAATATGTGCCTATGCCCTTTAATAGCGGGGTGTTTCTTCCTTAACGCCAGCAAGGTGGTTTGCGAGACGCGCAAGCGCAAAAAGAAGAGAGGAGAGGCGGTTCATGTATGCCTTCATTTCGTCTGAGATTTGACATACTTGCGCATCGGTCAAGGCGATAATCCGTCTTTCAGCGCGACGCGCAAGAGTTCGCGCGATGTCGAGAAGCGCGGAAAGTTCCGTTCCACCTGCGATGGAAAACCCTTTGAGGGGAGGAATTTCTTTTTCTATGCCATTCACCAATTCCTCGACATGCTTCACTGCATTTCCCTCAACTCTCTTATTAGCACCCGCTATCTCCGCTTGAATAACAAAAAGCGTCTCCTGCACGTCACGCAAAATAGTCGTGATACGCGACCCCCCTTCACTTCGCATCTTCACGAACCCTAAATATGCATTCAGCTCATCAAGTGCACCGAGTGCTTCTGGCAATTCGGATGATTTCGAAATCCGCTGCTGATCACAGCCAAACAACGTTGTCGTTCCAACGTCCCCCTTACCAGTGTAAAGCATGTATTCAGTATACATCCTGTTTCAGACGGCTATTGACGTTTTAAATATAAAGTGCTACTATTTTCTTAGACCAAAAGAGGGCCGTGACGTGAAACGAAAACACGAGTGGTGGGAAAGAAAACTTGTTGGGAGAATCACTTGGAATCATGTGATCCTCGCGGGAATCCTGGTAGGAATTGCGTTGATTTATGTGAACACGAACTGGGATTTTGTTTTTGGGCTACGTTAACCAGAAACCCAGAGCTTTCGCTCTGGGTTTTTTATTTATCTTCCACTTCTTCCTATTTGTTGCTTCCGTCCAATACTCCGGGCTCTTCGACGAGAACGTGTAGCTTTGCGCGCATTTTTGCACGTATTAATCACGTTCTGATCCCTAATCAACATAACTCCTCTCTTCTCTCTTGAGAAAGGTCTGATGCGAACGCCCAAGGGAACGTCACAACGTATCATCATATGCATACCCTCTCTATGATTTTTGTCAGCAACTATTGTTAATTATATATTAACAATAAGTCACCAGGCAAATAATCGTTTTCAGATCGCAGACGATGTGAGACCGTATGTCAGGCATTTAACTCATCTCGCCATCTCTTTTCTTCTTTTCTCGCGTGCCCTTGCCCTTGTTGTCCTCTTATTCCAATCTTGTTCTCCATTCGTTTTGTACGTTCTTCCTGTTCCTGAGCCGCATACTTCCTGAGACCTTCGTGGACACCTTCCTTCATATTAGAATCTATTTGAAGACTATCAAGGAATCGATTGACACCATCTTCTCTCAAGTTTGGATTCGATTTAATAAAATTAATAGCCTCATCTATTAAATGTCTTTCGTTCACAAACGGATTTTTTGATGATTCATTTTTTCTTGGTGCTTCAGGATTCATTGTGAATTTTATTACAACCTTATTATCACCAATGAAACCTTTTATGTAAAGTATGATCTGTGTATTAATACTGACGTCAGAACCAGTCAAAGACGTTTAGCGCTACACCGGTTCTGCTTAAGTTTCCTCATTACTAAGTATACAAAATGAAAACCCTCCGAACCTCTGTGACGCAAATGCATACGTACAAAGATTCAGAGGATCAAAGGGTCTAATCCAAATACCCAAAGGTAAATAGAATCAGCGGGAAAGGAACTGACGACCAACGCCCCAGCGGCCCGGGTCGTCGAGCGGATCCGCCTCGAAGCGCCAGCCGAGGTCGTGGCCGCGACAGTAGCCGCGGACCGCCCACAGAACGCCATTGATGTCGCGGATGTAGCCGACGTTGGCGTATCCGTTCGTCAGAAGCGCCCCCTTCTCGCCGTTCGGCTGCTTCGCAAAGACTGCGAAGAACTGACCGAGGGTGATTTCGACCTTCGCTTCGCCGCCGAGGGCGGTGATGATGGCGGGGTCGAAGGAATTTTCGAGCAGCTTGTTGATAGCGAACTCTTCGGCGGCAACTTCGTCGCTTTCAACCTTCGGCAGGAAGTACTGCCTCATGTTGTATCCGAGGTAGCTAATCTTCACCTTGGCCTTCTTCGAAGTGTCGACGATGAGGTGCTCGCTGGCCGTAAACAACGTGATGGCCGGAATGGCGATCGTGGTCGAGAGGCGTTCGAGAAGCTTCTTTGCGACCGCTTCAGAAAACACCAACTCGTCGCGGAGGAATTTCAAGGCCGCCTCCTCGCCACCCATTTTTTTCACAATGGCGTTCAGTTGACCGGCCGTCAGATTCTGCGATGCAAACATGATATTCTCCTTGCGCTTAGTTGCGCTTTGATTTTCCTCTTACCCGAGGTGAGACTGTTGGCGATTCGCCACAGCAAAGAATGGCCTATGGGCCGTTTTCTGCTGGGATGAACTTCAAAGAGCGATGTAACTAGTCTGATATAGAGTAGACATCACGTGCAGAACAATGTCAATAGCTTCCATGTGTGGGGCTTTTGCGAGAGTAGCGAGAGAGAAGGTGAAGACAAATGAGATGGACGTGCGAAGATATGCGAAATACCTCCTAGAGAATGGGTCGCTCTCTGAGAAGCGAGAGCTGCTCGTACATCTGAAAGGAAAGATCATTTATGAACGATTGAGAGATCACGTTTGAGGATTAGTGTTACCTAGCAAAACCGCGCGATGAATATCGCGTGGTTTTGTCGTTAAACACCCCTAAAGGTACCGCACCAAAACTACGACCTACTTAGAGCCGAATGGTCTTAAAACCGCGCACTGACTGATGTGCCCAGGAGAGGACTCGAACCTCCAATCCCTTTCGGGAGCTACCACCTCAAGGTAGTGCGTCTACCAATTTCGCCACCTGGGCAGTGAAAAATACTATACTACACGGAAACTTCCTCGCTTTTCGTTTCTATGGGTACAACCTCTTCATCACTTTTGAGGTGCATCATGCGCGCATTACGCAGTTGGCGGCGTACTGCTTTAGCCGCTTTTTCGCGAATAAAGTAGAGCTTTGCACGACGCACACGAGAGCGCTTTACAATTTCAATCGAATCGATCACCGGTGAATAGAGCGGGAATGTTTTTTCCACACCAATACCTGAAAGCGTCGCACGCACAGTGAACATTCCGCCAGCCTCGGTACCGTGCTTCGTTGACAGAACGAGACCTTCAAATACCTGTTTGCGGGCGTTCTTGATGGTTTTTTCTTTTTTGTCGGTACCACGACCTTTTTTGAGCTCCACAATATTTTGTATAACGCGCACGGTATCACCAGCGCGAATCCCAAGTTTCGCGCGACCTTCTGCATTAACCGGAGTTATTACCTTCCGCATAAGTAATACGCACACTAGCACGCGTCGGTGTGAAGGGCAAACTTCCCGTCTATGGCGTGGAAATGAGAAAATGCGGGAGCGAGGTCATTTGGTATAGGCGCGATAACACCTATGCGCTCGCCTGATGGTAATGGGAGATTAAGCATATAAGCATGGAGGCCGAGTCGAGAGATGCCGAGGGCAAGAGGGTGGTTCGGCGCATAAAGCGAGTCTCCAACAATAGGATGATGAATCGCCTTGAGATGAACCCGAATCTGGTGTGTTCTGCCAGTTTCTGGATGCACCTTAAGAAGCGCATAACCCTTCGTTTCTCCGATCACTTCATACTGCGTGAGTGATTCCCGCAACCGTCCCTTCGCTTTAGGTTGGGCGCTACGCAGACGAAAATCTTTACGTGAACGTCCTATGTCAAAATCAATGATGCCTTTCTTCTCCTTCGGGATACCGTAGACAAATGCGAGATATGTTTTTTTTACTTCCCGATCGTGAAATGCTTTACGCAGAAACTCATATGCCGGCATGTTTTTCGCGAAGACAAGTACGCCAGAAGTGTCGCGATCAAGTCGATGCGTGTATCCAACTCCCGTTGGATACTTCTTTTTAAACCAGTCTTCCGCCGTTGATGCATTTGATCTCCCGTCAGCATGCGTTAAAAGACCCGCTGGCTTCGCGATGGCAACTACATCGGCATCCTCATAAAGGATCGGGAGATCCATTGGGTTACCCTACCATTTTCTCACACTCCGCGCCGCCGTTCACGCAAAGAGAATTCCGCGAGAATTGAGTCGAATTCCTTTTTTGTAAAATCTGGCCAAAGAGAATCTGAAAAGAAAAGTTCACTATAAATCGACTGCCAGGGAAGAAAATTTGAGAGACGTTTTTCACCGCCTGTACGAATAATGATATCGGGATCAGGAATGTCTGTGGTCCAGAGCGCGGTACGCATATCTTCTTCTTGTACCTCTGTCTTCCCTTCTGAAATGAGCCGATTCAATGCTGCAAGTATTTCTGCGCGACCACCATAAGAAATGGCGATAACGAGCGTCTTCACAGAACCAGTATGTGAGCTTTTTTTCTCAAGTTTACTTGCGGATATGCGTAGTTTTTCTGGTAGACGTGAAAGATCACCGATGAAACGCACACGGATGTCCTTTTTTGAAAACTTCTCGAGTTCACGTATGAATACAACATCAAAAAGCTTCATGAGATATTTGACTTCTTCGTTGGAACGATTCCAATTCTCAGTAGAAAATGCGTATAAGACTACGGTCCCAACTCCTTTGGAGAAAGCATGACGGGTGATCTCTTTTGCTTTTCCCAGACCGGCAGTATGACCTTTTAAACCTTGCAGCCCACGCGCTTTTGCCCATCGTCGATTACCATCCATAATAATGCCAACGCATGCGGCTGGAGACCCGCCAATCATCTTACGGGGACTGCCCATATTTATACAAACCCATGTGCTACTCCACTTGGTTTCAAGTGGGCGCTAGAGGACTCGAACCTCTGACCTACCCGGTGTAAACGGGTTGCTCTACCAACTGAGCTAAGCGCCCATTGCATCACTTTAGCGTAAAATTAATTTTACTATCTACCTATGTGGTATATCCTAAACTTTTGTGTGAAACTAGCACGTCGTCACACTCCCGTTTCTAGCATTTCAGCAAAAAACGGTGTCTAAATTTCGATCAGCTTTTATATTCTATCCGAAAATTTCGCTAAAACAAAATTTTCAAAATTTTCGGCCTCCTTGTTGGGACGATTTATATATTCTTGGTAGATTTCAAAAATTAAATTTCGTAATTGGTTTTTCTCGAATCGTTCAAAGTATTCTCGAGATTTATTTTTGAAATCTTCAATCGTCACTATTCCAAGCTCTGTACATCTTGCTTTAAAGCCTTTACTTTCCGCAAAAAACTTCTGAAACTGTTCTTCACTAATATCAGAAATTTTTCTGACAAAATCTTCGTAAGATTGGAGTTTTTCTCCCTTCTTCAAAACGTCATTGTAAGTTCTAATAAATTCCTCACACAACAAGCTGAAATGCCCATCGCCATAATCTTGTTTCAATTTACCACTTGCAAGCTTGGATATTTTCCCCTTTTGTTCATCTGTTAACTGTTGAGATAACTTTTCAACGATTGGATTGATAATGCTGTGAGAAAACTCGTGATCTTGATTATCAACATTATCAATATGAGAAATTATTATCTGCTCACCAGGGAGAGTGAAATTCCTGCCGGAATTTGCCTTATATAGCGGGTCAGTAGGAACAAGACTTAATTTTTGCACATTTGTTGTTTTGGAATCCGGTTTGAAAAAATCAATAAGACTCTCGATTCTTTTTTTGGTTTCTCCCAATCTCTTTAATCGTTCACTTTTGTCACGCTCTATTTCTGCGGCAAATTTTTCTGCTAATGGCGAAGAAGAAAAAGTTTGCTCAAAAGATTCCAAAAGAGCTAAAACTTTTTTATGAACTTCTTGCGGGTTTTTCACATGAGATTTATATTTTGCTGCCATTTCCAAAATGCTTTCTACTCTTTCAGGATGTCGATAGGTGAGGGCGATATTGTGGAGAGCTTCTTCATCTACCCCTTCTGCGTAAAAATCCTTAATCGTTTTTAGAATTTCGGGGTCCAATGGACTATTACGAAAATAATCTGCTGTCTCTCTCGCTAAAGGAGTTTCCGTTTCTCCCCACTCCAGATTCCCCGCTTTAAGTAGCAATGAGAGAAGCTGTGAGCCCTTTTCTTCTTGAATAACTATTTTGGGCATTTTCATCACTTCAAAAAGTGCCTCTCTTTTCTCTGGCTCTTTCAGTTTTTCCATAAGTATTTATTTCAATTCACCGGTAGAAACCTCGAGTACATTGGCTAATTTGATCTGAAAGTTCCTATCGGTGGGCATGGGGAGACTCGAACTCCCAAGTCTTGCGACATACGCTTCTGAGACGTACGCGTATACCAATTCCGCCACATGCCCTTTACCCACCTGTGTAAACCACGCATGCATTCTTCAGCAGGCTACGCATTTTAGTGCGCAGCTCACAGGGTTTTGGCGAAATTCAGCATAGCATATTGCGATGGTAAATTCTTTTGTTTCAACATAACTATCCGTTAAATTTTAGATTAGTGTATACTACCTAAACTTAGACTTTATATGATATGAACGAGATTGTTATTTTTGTCGCATCTTATGTGTACCTGGTATCCATCGTAACTTTTGTCGGCTACTTCTTCTATACAAAAGACGCAGGACGCCGACGATTCCTCCTTCTGTCCATTTTTACACTTCCCCTCAGTTATCTTACTGGTTTGCTTGCATCTTCCCTATACTACGACCCTAGACCTTTTGTCGTCCTTCACATTACTCCCCTTATCAAGCATGCCGCGGATAACGGCTTTCCTTCCGATCACGCGCTTCTTATGGGGACGCTCGCAGCTATTATTATGGTATTTAACAAACGACTCGGAATATTTTTATGGGTTCTAGCAATTCTCGTTGGTGCCGCACGTGTTCTTGCATCGGTTCATCATGCCATCGACATACTCGCTTCCTTCGGTATCGCTCTTTGCGCTACCGCTATAGTGTATGGCGTGCTCAAACACTATGTTTTCAACCAAAAATCTTCCCGATCTGTTCAGGAGCTGGAAAACACTACTTCTAACTAAATTAGCGAGGGTACATGGATCTCTTTTTGTAATAAAAGAGCCACGTCATACTTAGCCGTAAAAGGTGCCGAAATTTCGTAATTCCTGGTAGTGGTAAGATAAGTTGGTATTGGCCGTCAATATACAATGACGATCAATTTATTAATCGTTAATTACTATAATCAATATGATGAAAAAAATCGCATTGACATTTGGTGCACTTGGGTTGCTTTCTGTTGCGGGTGTGGCATTTGCACAGACAACCTCTACCACCGACACGGGAACCGTGCAATCGACGACGGTAACATCCTCGCCCCAAACTCATCCAATGATCTTGGAGGTCGGTTCTGCTGGTAGGGTTCTCATGCGAGGTACTATCGCTTCCGTTTCGAGCGGTGTCCTCACTATAAATAGTTGGGGTGGTACCTGGACGGTAAATGTTGGCTCAGGAACACGGGTGCTTCCGCTGTCCGCAAACAATGATCTCACTCAATTCAAAAATGGCGATTTCGTAGGTGTTGAAGGAACGGTTTCTCAGACCGCAAGCTTCACGGTTGACGCAACCCTTGTTCGTGACTGGACATATCGCACGGCAGTGACTCAAGAACAAAAACAAAACATACAATCTGCACGGGGTATTCGAAACAGTTCTCCGAGGGATTACATCGGCACGGCTAGCAACCTAAATGGGACGTCATTTACCCTGACCACTGCTAACGGTACGTCTTACACGGTGAACGTTGCCTCTGGTACTGAAGTGGTGAATCGCAATTGGCTCACACTTTCACTCTCGAGCATCAATAGCGGAGATAATGTTCGCGTTTACGGTGTGAATGCGAGCGGAACAGTTGCTGCACAGATTGTTAGAGATGTGACAATAACACATTAGAGTTAATTATTTCCGTTTTGTTTAGCGCAAAAACCCGCACTCATGCGGGTTTTTCTGTACTAAGTCAACGACGCGTTGATACTCTTGTCGGTTCAGACGCTGTGCCTTCTTGGCGAACTTCTCTCCAACGAACCTCTTGATGGCAGCGAGCCTACGAAAACTATATAGAACAGTTCGGTACCGATGATTCCTCGGCGAACGCTTGAAACAGATACGAACGAAAAAAGGAATGTCGCGAGATGATATCGCGCGGGCGTTGGTGGTTAGCCCTGATAAACTCCTAAAATAACAGCATAAATATGCTATTGATGATCTCGATTTTTCGTGTTGACGTGGTAAAGTAGTGGGCAGTTCGTAATAAGTAGACACCCAAATCACTCAATCTTTATAAGAAAAATCACTGCAATATGGAAAACCAAACGCTTAGTATGCTGCAGCAACAGTTTCCGCTTAGTCCAAAAAAGTTTTGGAAGAAGATAATGGCTTCGCTGGTGGGGTGTCTTTTGGTAGCGCTAATCGCTCTTGGCGCCGCAACATTTATACAGAATGCGTTTATCTCTGAAATATGCTTTTTCGTTGTTCTCGTGGTGGTTGTCTATTTCCTACTTCGGGCTTGGTATATAAAAGTGTATATCCGTCGCTATTTTTATTCTGCATCAGATGATTTTGTAACGATAAAGAAAGGGGTGTTCGCGCCGGCGGAAATCCATGTGCAGTATCCAAAAATACAGGATGTCTATGTAGACCAAGATATCCTAGATCGCATTATGGGTCTCTATGATGTGCATATTGCAAGCGCAACGGTAAGCTCTGGCATCGAGGCACATTTCGACGGAGTAGAGGAAGCCGCCGCAGATGGTCTAAAGCTATTTCTGCTCGACAAGATACGCGGAGACGAGCAATCATCAGACACACCGCCAGGTTCTGTCGCGTCTTCATCTCAAACCGCCTCGGCCAATTCCAAGCCTCTTGACACTAGCCAAATGATTTCGAGCACTCAATACCCCATCAGTTCAAAATGGATGGGGATGCAAGTGATCGTAGCGTTCGTTCATGCGCTTTGGTTTTCTGCCCTAATCAGCCCACTTTTATTCGAGGGTGGCATTATTCTTGTTTTGGCTACTTTTATTCTTATTTTTTTATGCCAGATCATTTACTATGTCATATGGAGGGGCAATTTTCATTTTGCTTTTCTTCCTGATTACATTCAACTTTTCACGCAGGTCATTGCAAAATCAGAACAGCATATGCCATACAGGACGGTTCAGGATGTAATAGTCAAGCAAGGTATTATTGAACGGATGTTTGGTCTGGCTACTGTATCTATTCAAAATGCGGCCGCAAACCAACCAGCTCAGCGTTCTGGTTGGGGAGGAATGACTAATAAATCGCAAGCCGTGGATATTCCCGGCCAGACACCAGAGGATGCAAACAAAATCGCTGAAATTGTCCGCTCCATTTCACTTACGAGGAACTCCGCGAGAACTGGTTTATAACGAAAATTTGAAAGTTTGCCGACTCACCCCTAGGTCGGCAAAAATAAATCTCATGTAACACGCGCCTCGGACTGGTGGGGCACCAGTTATATATCCCGTGTCTTCGGCAATGGCCAAAGAAAATTTGAAAAAATCTAATCCAACTCTCTTGGTACCCCAACGTACCGCGCTCTGCCAAGCGAGGGCAACACAAGATCCTTTTAGCAGTTTATCCCTTACCCAGACCAAGGCATCACGGTCGGGTACAAAATGAGACATAGATAGGGCATATCGGACACTGTCTCGTTTTCGGCACTCCAGTAAGCAGAATAAGAGTATTACGGCATGTACAAGCGCGTAACATTTTGGAGAACGAGGTCGTAAATACTGGATACTTTACAGAAAATTAGACGTCAAAAAGCGATAGCGCGATGTCACTTTCAACAGAGCATCAATTAGACACATTAGACATTCATACGGCGGGCCGCGAGAGCCTACAAATGCCGAGATCTAAAAAAACCGCCCCGTGATGAGCAGTGCGGTTTTGTTATCACGTTGCTAAACAGTAGTGGCCTTCTTGTCCTCGAACTCCCTAATCGTCTCTCCGATTATTCGCTCGACATCACCGAGATATTGATCGCTCGCCGCAACTACTCCTTGTAGATCTTTCAAAAACTCGACTTTCTTATCATCGGGCAAATTCTCGAAGATTTTCTGCAAATCGAGAGAATCAAATTCTTCATCTGTATTTTCCATACGCGTTAAATATTATTGTGTCTTAAATTTTCTCGTAGTTTATAGTACTTATCGCCGCGTAGTACCTCCATCAATTTTGCGATTCC
>JAJXVZ010000014.1 GCA_021781865.1 bacterium
TATTGACGGTCTCTCGCGTGAGAATATTCTAGATATTATCGAAGATCGATTCCACACTCTGTTAGCAGAGTTGGACCTTAAGTGTGACCTAGTTCCCTACCTAAAAACTTTACGGTATCCGACAGAGGGCAATACTGTGGATTTTCTTGCCAGTCGTGGAGAATATCTAAGCGCAAGGATACTGGCCGAGTGCGATTCTCGCTTCATGGCGACAACCTCCAGCCCCTCGCGTTCCGCGAGCTGGAGCATCTCCTTTATTTGGCTGTCGATGCTGAGCACCTGCCGCTCTTCGCTCTCGGTGCTTTTGCGGGCATAGAGGCAATATTTGATCTTCACGGGGGCTTGTATCTGCTTGGCTGGAAACCCCACCGGCGCTTGTGTTGTGTTCATACAGTACAAGAGATGACGCAACCCTCCCAAGGAGTCCAGGGCGTCCGAGTAGGGTGAGGAGTTGATAACTACCGGGCTTGAAATGCCTCAGATTTTCTTGACTCTCGACGCCATGCCTCACGGCGGCAGATTTGGTAGATACGGTTTGCAGTCACACCGAATAATCCGCCGATCTCCCGGTACGTCTTTCCTTGCTCGCGCAGTTCCACAATCTCTCGCGTACGGTTTTTGTTTTCTTGTTGTCGCATAGACATATAGAATCTATCCTTTCAAGTTTGTATCTAATGAGATGTGCGTGGAGCGCACATTTCTATGTATGAATTATAAGCGGACGCACATGTCGCGTCCGTCAATAAGATTTCCGGATTTCCCATCTAAATATAAAAACTCCGCGCGTATGAGACGCGCGGAGCCTGAAACTGTAAAGATCGAAAGTTCAATTCCACCGGTTTTTGTCCACCCGAACGGCCACAGGGCCATTGAGCGGAGCAAATATCCCGATGCCAGATTTCCACTTACCGAAACGTTTGTAGAGATAACGGGCTGTCGTGAAGTCGCCACTCTTCAGGCGATAGAGGGTTCCCATGAAGAGCGTTTTCTTACCTTCGCATTCCGTTGGGATGCAATCAGGATTGGCGAGGAACCAGTCCAGAAGGTTAGCATTCCAGATGTTCTGATCTTTCACTTCGTCCTGAAGCTGGAAGCCCCATTTGTTGTATCCCGGATCAAACAGCTTGAATTCCGATGGATCCCACCTGAATTTGCCGCGGCCTTCTTGACGATGGTTTGCCACGACCCAGCCATTGGGCACAAAGGGGTCGGCATCGAGATCGATCACATACTCCTGGTCTTCTCGCATCACAATTAATGCGTGTCCGAGCAGAACATCACGAACCTGCCCCAATGTGTTACCAACCGTAAGCTGGTGAATTAGCTCCGGTGTCCACGTTCCATTCTGCGGACGATTCATGGCCATTTCGATTTCGTGGGACTGGCCTGCACCCAAGGTGAACTTGTTTTTCGACATGTTCGTTCTCCTTTCTTTGTTGTATGCAACACGTTCCTGTAATTACGGGAACTCGTTGCGTGCTAGCGGGCCTAACTTCTATACGGAGGTTTGCCATAGCAGAGAAAGGCCTAAAGGCAATAATAAGTAAGCCCTTTTCTGCCATGGCAAACACAAGCTGAACTTTTCAAAGAACCAGCTGAAATTAGCATACATAATTATTGTGTACTGTCAAGACACTTGTCCTGAATTCAACCTGCAATTGCACCACCCCACTTTCCTCGCCGTTCTTCAGGAAGTAAGTCTGCAAGAGATTGCATGACGATATTTGACTGCGTTCTCAACCCCTTTTCGATTCTTTTCCTCTCCTCGGTGATTTCTTTACGGGCATCACCTTCGCCTGGGTTTTTGATGAGGTCATTAAATCTCTCAACGCCTTCAATTTTCCCAAGAGTGATTGGCTTCCCGATAATCATCTCTGCCTCAGGACGCCCCTTGAGTGAATGTGTTGGTGTCCGATTTATTCCCATGTGCGGATCTTCTGATTTTATGTTTATGGCAATAGGAACAATAATCGCATCAGAAATCTCTGCGAGATATACAGCACCGTGTCCTTCTTGGGTAGGTATCTTGCCATCCTTTATTGGCACTGGAGTATACGCGGCCATTACGATCGCATCTCCGTCTTCAAGAGCCTCTTTCATTGGCACAAAATTATCTGGATTGAACTTTTTTGTATAGTATTCCTTCTTTCCAGTTACCGGATGGTCTCCCCATTTCATGTCGATCGGCATAGTATTATCCTCTCCTATCACCTTCAAGAATATGTTTGTGCGAGCGTCCTCTTTGAAGGAGTGCTGTATGGAAGCATTGACAGCTCTCATTCTGAACTGCTTCCCAAGCTTTGCGATAGGGACAACAATATCGAGATCGGAAACGTGTGTTGTGGCAAAAATAATTTTTGCGTCTGGCGGTAGATCTTTAAGGTTTTCTTCTCCCAGTACTTCTACGTTGCTGAAATTAGCCTTCACCCACGCTTCTACAACAAGTCTGAAACGAGCGGGTGTTTCCTTGTGAGATTCCTTACCTTGAGGTAACCCTTCGTGCATATTTTGTAGAATATCATCTTTTGCAATCCGTCCATGCAGAGATATACTTTCATCATGAGTTTTGAAAAGAGACCAGCGCCACGCATACCAGAAAAGAACGAACTTCCTCTAAATATCAATGGTCATGAACATATTGCAGAAAGTGGCGAATCAAGTGTGTATAGGACCGATGTTCAGGATTCAAAGGAGCAAGGACGTATCATCGCCCTCAAACAAAATCGTCGCGAAGCATTTGCGAGCGATGAGGAAATGCACAAGAGTAAGGAGTTTTATGATTTCCTCAAAGCATTTCCTGGATTCGGCAAGTTCGTTCCCGAGACGCTCTACTTCAAAGCCCGAATGACATCTGACAGTGCGCCGCAGGCATTTGCCATCCAGCATTTTCTCACGGGCAGAACTATCGATCAAATACCAGACGATGAACTCTACAAAGACCCTGTCGTCGTCAAACAGCTCATGGAATTCGCACATGAGGCGATAGCGATTCTTCAACAGACTCGCGAGGAGAAATCTCTCAAACCCGACTTCGGGACGGCAGGAACAGCCGACGCTAATGCTCAGCGATATGGAAATACCTTTGGCAATTCGCGCTACACGACTAATATCTTGATTAGCGACTTCCCGGACGAAAATGGTCAGCGCGTATTTTTCGTTGATACCGGAGTGAACGCAGATGAACGCGTTGATAAAAAACGACAGTTCCTTGAGCGACAGGTGATGGGGCGAATGCGTGAATTTAATTTCAATCGATGGATTAAGGAACTTGAGAAGGCATTGGATTCGCAGAAGTCACAATACCTCAAGGACGTTTAGGTCTTTCATTTATAGAGTTACCAACTCCGAGCTTCGTGGGACGCTCTGGACTCCTAGGGCTATCAGCGTCATCCCTTGTAGCTGTAACAGTTAATTAAACAAGGAATATGGACACATCAACAGCGGTGCTGCGTAAGCCCCAAGCGGGCAACCGGCAGGAGGTAAAACAAGTGCATGTGACGTACTGCCTATACGCGAGAAAAAGTACCGAGAGTGAGGAACGCCAAAACATCGACATTACGAGAACACGCCGATACTAAGTTGTCAATGCGGAGGCGGAGAGATTCGAACTCTCGAGACCCTTTCGGGTCTGCCGCCTTTCCAAGGCGGTGCACTAGACCACTATGCGACGCCTCCAATATCGTTGTTCGACTCTACATCAATCTGTATTGGAAACACTATCAAAATTTAGATAGTTATGCACGCGCTTACCTTAATAAAGGTAAGCATACTGCGTGATGAGCCAAAATCTATAAACCGAATATTGTTTTTCTTGCTTCCTTTAAAAAAAGGTTTCCATAAAAATGGTTTTGCCATCCTCGTGTTTTACGTAGATGTATCCCTCTATAATATCCTCCGCAAGAGCGTAGGTTCTTCCGCCATCAATATTATGAAAGTGGGCAAACACTATGTATTGAGAAGAGCCTTAACGCGATCTGGGATCGGTGGGTGCGTCGAGAAAAGACGCTCAATCCAACCAGAACTGCCGCCGGATTTTGCGCCAAAAGGGTCACCTATAAAAAGATGTGCGGTCGCAAGATTTGCACTCTTCAGCGGCGCTGTATAGCCGCCTATTTTTTTGAGTGCGGATGCAAGACCTTCTGGGTAACGCGTGAGTAAAACACCGGAGGCATCGGCAAGATATTCGCGCCGGCGCGAGATGGCAAGCTCGATGAGTTTTGCCGCCAACGGCGCAAGTACAATGCTGACAAGGGCAAGGATCATCAAGAGCATACCCCCTTCCCCTCGATCATTGCGTCTACCGCCGCCCCAGAACGAAATACGAAGAAAGATATTTGCGGCAAGGGCAACGAAACCTGCAAGCACCACCGCAATAGTCATAAGAAGCATGTCACGATTCTTAATGTGCGAAAGTTCGTGGCCGATAACACCTTCAAGTTCCGGGCGCGTCATCATCGAAAGGAGACCTGCTGTTACACATACGACTGCATGCTTTTCATCGCGACCAGTTGCGAATGCATTTGGCGCTGGATCGTCAATCACATAAAGTTTTGGCATAGGTAATCCAGCGGTAATCGCGAGATTCTCGGTAACCGTGTAGAAATCAAAGAATTCCTCTCGGGTAGCCGGTCGCGCATGATTAAGGGAGAGCACGAGTTTGTCCGAAGCCCAGTAGGCGTAGAAATTCGTCGCCACGGCAATGAAAATAGCAATGTAGAGGATGAGAGAATTATTGAGGTACCAGGAAATTCCATAACCGATCGCAATGACTACGATCAAAAATCCGGCCACGAGTGCCCAGGTTCGACGAATATTTGACGCACGTTCAGCGTAAAGATTCATGTTCCGTGTACGTAAATTCTGTTACGATCTTTTTTTGCCACATACATTGCTTCATCTGCAAATTTAAGCAGTGTTCGGAAATCATCTGATTTCTTCGAAGAAACAACTCCGAGACTTGCTGTGGTTTTCAGATCTGGATATTTTTTAAACTTCAGTTCCTCAATATTTGTTCTGATCTTTTCTGCTTCTTTTGCGGCACCGTCTTCATCCGTATCCCGCAAGAATACAGCGAACTCTTCCCCTCCCCAACGAGCAACTATGTCCGATGAACGAACGGAACCTGCTAGCACCTTCGCGATCTCTCGTAGTACCTCATCACCTGTCTCATGACCACGAGTGTCGTTTATTTCTTTGAAGTGATCGATATCTATAAAAATAATGGAACCCGCCAAATATTCGACATTTTTACGACGTTCTACCACGTCCCCTCCATGAATCATTTTGAACAATCGTTCAAGCTCTTCTTCAAAAGGTTTGCGCATTTTCAATCCGGTAAGGTGATCAATGCCTTGCTGTTCTTCTAACCACTTGACGTGCTCTCGAAGCAACCAGTTCTCATTATCAGAATCCTTTATTATTTCCGAGACTTCCTTAGCACTTCCCGGGGTTCTTACAGGGCCCCGTTCTGATCCTCCGAAGGATGCCATGGAAGAGAGGGGTTAAAATTGCACTTTTACCGGTTCTGCGGCTGCAGCATCTGCGGCTGCAAGTTCGAAGAGCTCCATTGGTTTGAATTTGAAAGAGCCCGCAATAATATTCCCGGGGAACGACTGCAGGGCGGTGTTGAGCGCCATCACGGTCGTATTATAGAAGCGACGTGCCGCCTGAATTTTGTCTTCCGTATCGCCAAGTTCCTGTTGCAGTTGGAGGAAATTTTCATTCGCCTTAAGCTGCGGATAATTCTCCGCAACGGCAAAGAGTGATTTCAGTGTCCCCGCGAGCGCATTTTCGGCTGCAGCTTTGTCCGCGGTGCCAGTGGCACCCATCGCTCTCGTTCTCGCATCGGTCACATTCTGAAAAGTCGTCTTCTCGTGTGCGGCGTACCCTTTCACAGACTCGACAAGATTCGGAATAAGGTCGTAACGGCGCTTCAGTTGCACCGCGATATCGGCCCATGCCTCCTTCGCACGATTCGTAAGAGTGACGAAATTGTTATACGCGAATACAAGCCAAAGCACGATAATCGCAAGGATTATATACACAACGGTGGTAATAGTCATGTGTCAAGTGTAGCACCGCGCAAAATCAACGCAAGTGCGTAAAAAAATAAATCCCGAGGGGCACACACCATGTAAGCCAATCAACGATGCCTTTTTTCCAGAGTTGCTGATACATGCGGCGGTGTAAATAAAATTCTTGAAATGAAATGAAAAGCACGGCAATGGCAAGGAATACGTACATCGCGTGAGAACCGCCGAAGAATGATTCTGAAAAGTATGCCGCAATGGTCAAGAAAAGTATGGCGCCAAAAAGATGAAAGAGTTGCCGGTACGCGTCGAGTTTGAAACCATAATGACCAGCACCATACATACGTTCATATCGTGCGAACGTCGCGTTATATGAACGAACACCGCGCACCCACTGTCCTTGCACTTTTGTTTTGAAGGGATACAGCCGATCTGGTAGCATCACGAGTGCCTTATAGAGACCAATACGTTTTGCTGTGTGTTTCTTTCTCATACCCCTAGTGTACCGCCCGCGCAATGGTCCTGACTACGCGCGGATCGAGGATGTCGGGGATAACCTTATCGGCCGTTGGATTTTTGATGAGTGCGGCGAGTGCACGGGCGGCTTGCAATTTGTTTTTCTCGGTGATCTTTTTAACTCCGTGATCGAATGCGCCGCGGAAGATGCCCGGGAAAACGAGGGCGTTGTTTATCTGGTTCGGATAATCGGAACGACCAGTTGCAACGACGGCAGCGCCTGCTCTTTTTGCTTTGTCGGGTAGTATCTCCGGATCGGGGTTCGCCATCGCGAAGACAATTCCGCGTGGCGCCATGCTTGCGACATGTTCCCTACTGAGAAGCCCCTTGCCGGAAACGCCAATAAATACGTCCATACCATGGATTGTTTCAGTGAGATTTCCATGCAAGCCGTGCGGATTCGTGAGCGCGGCGAGCTCGGCTTTGTGCGTATTCAAATCAGTACGATTACTGTAAATCGTTCCTGCACGGTCGAGGAGAGTGATGTCCTTGATACCTGCTGCTAGCAAAAGTTTCGCGATTGCCGTCCCTGCCGCGCCCGCACCGTTTATCACGACTTTCAATTTTTTAAAATCTTTTTTCACGACCTTTGCTGCGTTGATGAGTCCTGCAAGCGTGACGATTGCAGTACCGTGCTGATCATCGTGCATCACCGGAATATCCAGATCTTCGATAAGCCGCCGCTCTATGTCGAAACATCTTGGCGCCGAAATGTCTTCGAGATTGATGCCGCCGAAGGCAGGAGCGATCGCTTTCACGACACGCACGATCTCGTCCGGATCTTGCGTGTCAAGCACGATGGGCCACGCGTCTATATCCGCAATCTCTTTAAATATGTGCGCCTTCCCTTCCATGACGGGCAACGCGCCGTAGGGACCAATGTTGCCAAGACCGAGCACCGCCGAACCGTCGGAAATGACAGCAACGCTGTTTTTCTTCACCGACATATTTCGCGCGCCTTTCGGATGTTTCGCAAGATATCGGGCGACAACGCCCACGCCCGGTGTGTACCACAACGAGAAATCTTTCTTGTGGGTGAGCCTTGTGCGCACCCTCGTCCCGATACGCGCGCCCTGTTTCTTGTATACCGCCAAAATTTTCTTCGCATCCATGCTGAGTCGCTAGTATACTACGAAAATGATGCTCGACGATACTCTGGAAAAACATTTTCCGCGACTGAAACCGGAGCAGAAGCATGCGCTCGCAAAACTTAGGATACGAAGTATTCGTGACTTGTTGTACCATTTCCCCGCCCGTTATGAAAATTCTGGACCAACGGAGACTATAGCCAGCGCGAAGTCTGGCACCGAAGTAACACTCTATGGCACGGTACGCAAGCCCGATATACGGAAGACCTGGAAAAGTCGCCGGCCAATCGCTGAGGCATGGCTTGAAGATGCTTCTGGAAAAATAAAAATGATGTGGTTCAGTCAGCCCTATATCGCAAAAACGCTCCATGACGGTATGGTCGTTAAGGTGAGTGGGCACGTTGGGGGAACGGGTACGAAAATCTATCTGGCGAATCCGGAGATCGATAAGTCGCCAGTTATGCCGGAAGAAGTCCAGAATTCTATATTCAAAAACCAAGACGCCCTCTTAGGGGATGCTCAAGGTGATATCTTGATTCCTGGATTAACCCCGATCTATCCAGAGAGCCGAGGCATCTCATCACTTTGGTTCATGCATGCAATAAGAAAAATTTTTGAAACGAATATGCATGAAAATCTCGGCGATCCGATCCCGTCAAAAATCCTCATGCACTACAATCTACCATCGCTCTCCGCGGCGCTCGTCTTCATCCATGCGCCACGACGACTTCAAGACGCCATAGCGGCACGTAAGCGGTTCGCTTTCGAGGAAGTATTTGCGCTCCAGGTTGCGCTGCAGCAGCGCCGCCACGCTCTTCTTGCAAAGTCCGCGCTCACAGTCGTTGTCGATCGCGACGCGCTTGCAACCTTCATTGCATCGTTCCCTTTCCCCGCGACAAGGGCGCAGATGCGCGCAATCGACGTCATTATTGCCGACTTTGAAAAAGAGCATCCGATGTTGCGCCTCCTCGAAGGAGACGTCGGGAGTGGCAAGACTGCGATTGCGGCTGCCACCGCCTATCTCGTCGCAACTTCGTTGCCAAAAGGACGTATTGCAGGCACGCTGCAAGTCGCCTACCTCTGTCCGACCGAAATACTTGCGAAACAGCATTTCTCCACGTTCGTTTCTTACTTCAAGAATCATCCAATTCCAATAGGCCTCATTACCGGCAACGAATGTCGAAGATTCCCTTCTCGCGTACGATATGAAGAATCCACAAAACTTCCGAGAGCCGCATTCCGGAAGATGGTTGCGAACGGCGAAATTCCAATCGTTATCGGCACGCATGCACTCATCGAAAAGTCACTTTCGTTCAAATATTTCGCATATGCCATCATCGACGAGCAACACCGCTTCGGCATCGCGCATCGGCAGAAATTCGCGACCAAGGGTACAGTCGCTCCACACTTACTCTCGATGACCGCAACGCCCATTCCGCGTACGCTTGCGCTTACGATCTACGGCGACCTCGATCTTACACTCCTCGATGAAATGCCCGCGGGCAGAAAGCCCGTTATCACTGAAGTACTCGGGCCGGAAAAACGTAATCGCGCGTATGAGCGCGTTCGTACTGAACTCGCGAAGGGCCGCCAAGCATACGTCATCTGCCCACGCATCGACGAGCCCGATCCAGCTAAGGAACTTGCGCTTCAAGCAAAGTCTGTGAAGGCCGAAGCGGAACGACTAAGGAAGGATGTATTCCCCGATGCAACGATAGCCATCCTACACAGCAAAATGCGTCCAGCGGAAAAAGAAGAAACGATGCGAGAATTCGAGAAAGGGAAAATTAACATTCTTGTCGCGACATCAGTTGTCGAAGTCGGCGTCAATGTACCGAACGCTACTATCATCCTCATCGAGGGTGCCGAACGCTTCGGTCTCGCGCAGTTGCATCAATTGCGTGGTCGCGTCATCCGTTCAACGCACCAGGCATATTGCTTCGCACTGCCGGAGTCCTTCGGACAGATCACAAGAGACCGACTTAAAGCGTTTACCACTGCCAAAAACGGATTCGAGCTCGCTGAATACGACCTTGCACTCCGTGGCGCGGGCGAACTTGCAGGCGGGAAACAGTGGGGGGTCTCGGACATCGCTATGGAAGCATTGAAAAATATAAAGTTAGTGGAAGCAGCACGCGCCGAGGCGGTACGCCTTATTGACGATGATTTAAAATTAAAATATCATCCCGATCTTGCACTACGTGTCAGTAGCGCCGATCGCGAGATGCATTTGGAGTAGCCGTGCGCTAGTATAGCTGGTGTTCCACCCGTAGCTCAGTTGGTTAGAGCATCGAGCTTATACCTCGAGGGTCCTTGGTTCAAGTCCAAGCGGGTGGACTAAGTAGGTTTATACGATGTCGCCCGCAGGGGGTACAATACTAGCATCTTCTTCTTCGCGTTTCTTCGGCAAAATACCATTCGCGATAAGGATTTTTTCAAACTCGCTTCGTTCGACGGTCTCTTTTTCGATTAGTTCCTTCGCTATCGCGTCGAGCGCATTGCGATGTTCACTGATAACTTTCTTTGCACGCTCCTTCGCTTCAACGATTATACGCGTGACTTCTGCGTCAATTTGCGACGCGACCTGTTCGGAATATGGCTCATTCCCGAGCTGTCGTTCGCCGAAGGCTATCGGCCCGAGCTTTTCGCTCATGCCGAAACGCGCAACCATGCTACGCGCAAGCGCGGTAATAACAGCAAGATCGTTTGATGGCCCAGTTGTCACGTCATCAAAAAGCATCTCTTCGGCGACATAGCCACCGAGTGTTGCGGCAATATCGTCGAAAAATTGCTTTCTCGATTGCATCTTCTTGTCCTCAAAAGGAAGTTTCAGCGTATATCCGGCTGCGCGACCACGACTGATGATAGAGATCTTATGCACCGGGTCGGCATACGTAAGCACTGAAGAGACAAGCGCGTGACCAGCCTCATGGTAGGCGGTTAACTCTTTTTCTTTTTTAGAGAGTAGATGGCTTTTGCGTTCCGGGCCAAGCATCACTTTTTCTATGGAGCGAATCAGATCATATTGGGTAATTTCCTTTCTATTCTCTCGAGCGGCAAGAATCGCGCCTTCATTCATGAGGGAATAGAGTTCTGCGCCTGAAAATCCAGGAGTACGTTCGGCTATGACCGAGAGCACGACATCCGGTCCAAGCGGCTTCTGACGTGCGTGAATATTAAGTATCTCTTCACGATCGCGACGGTCGGGAAGATCAATAGTCACTCGTCTATCGAAACGCCCGGGGCGCAAAAGAGCTGGATCAAGTACGTCAGGTCTATTCGTTGCTGCCATGACCACGACCTTTTCTGCGGGTTCGAACCCGTCCATCTCTACAAGAATCTGATTCAGTGTTTGTTCCCGTTCGTCATTGCCGCCACCAACACCCGCACCACGTACACGTCCAACCGCATCGATTTCGTCAACAAAGATAATTGCTGGTGCAGCTTTTTTTGCTAGCTGAAATAAATCTCGCACCCGAGAAGCACCAACGCCAACAAACATTTCGACAAACTCTGAACCTGATATGGAAAAAAATGGGACACCTGCCTCTCCAGCAACCGCACGTGCGAGCAAAGTCTTACCGGTACCTGGGGCACCCATAAGGATTATTCCCTTTGGGATACGAGCGCCGATGTCGAGAAACTTCTTCGGGTTCTTAAGAAAATCTACGATTTCAAGGAGCTCCTCTTTTGCTTCACGGGCACCTGCAATATCGGCAAATGTGACCCGTTGCGAAGAATCCGCGGGATCGGTTATGCGCGCCTTGGATTGTCCAAAACTAAATGCTTGCATACCCGCCCCCTTTACTTGCCGTGAAAGGAACCAGAAAAGAAACACGAAAAAAAGAAGCGGGATCAGAATTGGCGCAAGCGTAATGAACCAAAATTGAAAACCGGATTGCCCTTGAACCGTTAACGAGACCTTAGAGAGTTCAGCGGGGGTAACGCCGTAAGTCGCGAGAGTTTCAGGAAGTCCGGCGGCTACATCCTTACGCGAGGTTGCCGTAGATTTATCGGTAAAGACTATATTAAGTCCATCGCCATTTACGGTAATAGAATTAATCTTGCCTGCTGCAACATCGGCAGCAACCGTCGAAAGGGGGATCTCATTTGTCGGCTGAATAAAGCTTTCGACAAGTGAATAAACGCTCATGAGGACAAGGAATATAAGTATCGTAGTTATGAGATTCCCAAAGAAAGAAGGGCCACCGAGTGCCGTCCTCAAGTTACGAGGCGCCGGAAGCGGAACTGTAGGTTTCTTCTTTTTTGATTTCTGTGGTGGTACGACTGGCATGGAAAGTACTATACTCTTTACATGAGAGAAGACAAATTCGAAAAAATAATATGACCCTCGTCAAAAATAAAAAAGCATCATTAAAATATACCCCGATTGAATACTTCACAGCGGGTTTTGAGCTGCTCGGCACTGAAGTAAAAGCTTTGCGGGCAAAGATGGGTTCCTTGGAGGGAGCACGGGTGGTGATACGTGGCGGCGAGGCATTCATAATCGGAATGACGATTCCACCGTATCAAACAGCAAATACGGCGAAAAACTATGATTCGGAACGCTCCCGCCGCCTCCTACTTACGAAGCAGGAAATTGCAATACTCGCTTCCGCCGAAGCGAAAAAAGGGTTGACAATAGTCCCTCTTGAGGTATATACTCAAGGACGATTCGTGAAAACGCGTATTGCAATAGTGCGCGGTAAGGGAAAAATCGAACGTCGCGAGGAATTGAAGAAACGAGATGCTGGACGCGAGATGCGGCGCATTTTGAAAAATAGGTGAGTCTCGAATGATCAGTCACGGAAAGTGCAGGATAAGTATCCCGCTCTCCCCGGGGGTGACCGGCTTTGACGGTTCGTTCTTTGAAAGACGTGCGACGCAGTGCACTCCCGCCCAACACTTAAAACTGGCGGGAAACTAAACTTGCCAAGAACACTCTTGCAAGCGCGATAAAGTCGCCTTACTTTAAGAGCGGCGATATCGCGTTCGCCTACGCAACGGCTCGCGGCTAACGTCCGACTCGTTCGCCTTGCGCGACGTTCATCCTCTTAAGTTTTCGCAGTTGAGGGTATGAGCGGAATAATCTGCGGAATCGATATTCGGGATCCCGACTGAAATATCTAAAAAAGGGATCGGCTGGGAATGATTTCGTCCGCGTTTTTACATCCCACCTTAAAAACAACGCTGACTACGCGTCGTAGACTCGCTTTCATGCACGTATTCGGACCGGAGTTCGACTCTCCGCACCTCCACATTAATTCACAACAAACGCTCAGATGGGCGTTTGTTGTTTTAAATCTATTGACCTTGGACTTATTTTTACGTAATGTAATCTCAGATGCAACTTGCATTCAAGCAGGAAAGGCCCTTGTTCGTACTACTTAATTTGTCAATCGACTCTGTTGAGAAGGAGGGAGTGATGCGAAAACGTGTGCCCGTGCCGGCGACGTCGTTTGCCGAATGGTTCATCGAGTGCGCACTCAGCAATGGCGCAATCGCACTAGAGGAATGTGAACTGAGGAACGGGCAAACTCGGCCCTACCGTGTCAATCCTGAAAAATTTTCTTCCGTGGAGCTTATAGACAAGGTATTGTTCGCATGTAACAACGCGATTCGAAAGCGTTGGCCAACCCCGTCTTTCGATGTTCTATACGGCTTCCCTTTAGGCGAAGGAATGACGCATGCATCAGCGATTGCGCGAAAGTTGAGTGGTATGGTATTGAATCGTTGGGAAGGAAGTCGTGCGATACGTCCTCTTGACGAGGTTCTCCTGATTAGTGACATAATCGACAGCGAGAGAGAAGAAGATGCCATTCGGTTCATCAATGGGCGCGGTGGAAACTCCATTGGCATTTGCGTCGTCTTTAATCAACAGGAGAGAACGAAATGGAATAAACTTTCCGCTGCGCAGGAGTTTGAACGGAAACATAATATCCCTGTCGTGGCTGCGGCTACACTCGAGGATCTTATCCGAGTTCTCAAGAAGAAAGAAGGCATGGAAAAGATTATTAATAAAATAGCTGCTTACCAAAAAAAGTATTGCGTCTGTTAGATCTATTCTGTAGGGGCACCGAATGCGCGTAGTTACGCATCACGGGCCTTTTTTATTATTTTTTATATTATTCTATAAGCATTATGGTGCCACTTCCCCACTCCTGGTTTGCCGGTGACACAGTCGACC
>JAJXVZ010000015.1:0-7739 GCA_021781865.1 bacterium
GCTTCGACCGGACGCTTTGGCCCATATGTCGGCAGCGACGGTGAGTTCCGCTCCATTAAAAAAAGTGACCCCTATGTCATCACACTCGATGAGGCGCTTACACTGCTTGCAGAACCGAAAAAACCGCCGCGTGGAGTCGAAATCGTGAGAGAAATTGGGAAGCATCCACATACGGGTAAAAATATTGTTCTCTATAAATCAAAACAGGGACTCTTCCTGAAAAAAGGGTTGCGTCGCATTTATTTGCCTAATTCGATTAAACAAAATTCCCTGACCCCAGAGGAAGCTGCTGAATACTTAAAATAAACCAGGGTGTATAATATTCGCCCATGACGACCGTTAAAGAAATCATAGGTGAGATGGTGGCTCCCTCCTCTGAAGACATTGCACTTGTCGAAAAGGCGTACGAATGTGCTAAAAAAACACATGAGGGGCAAGTCCGCTATTCAGGCGAACCCTATTTTACCCATCCAGCGGCTACAGCAAAGATTCTCGCGGAGTATGGCATGGACGCAACCACGATTGCCGCAGGACTGCTTCATGATGCAGTTGAAGACGGTTGCATCTCTCGCGTAAATATTGAAAAGGAATTTGGGAAGGAACTTCTCTTCATTGTCGACGGCGTAACAAAACTCGGCACACATAAATATCGCGGCGCGGAACGCCACGCGGAGAGTCTTCGACGACTCCTCGTAGCAACGGCGAGCGACATTCGTGTGCTTATCGTGAAACTTGCTGATCGCAAACACAATATGCAGACGCTGGAATATGTTCCAGAACATAAGCGCCGGCGCATCGCGCTTGAGACACTTGAGATCTACGCACCTATCGCCGATCGTCTCGGTATTGGGAAAATGAAAAATACTCTTGAGGATCTTGCATTCCCTTTCGTCGATCCTGATGCCGCCGCTCATGTTGCTGAGGTGCGCAAATTAAAAACTAAAGAAACTGAAGACGGACTCGCGAAAGTACGGAAAGAATTGAAACAACAACTTGCGAAGAAAGGTTTAACGACATTCCGCACCGACATTCGCATGAAAGGACTTTGGAGCTTGCATCAGAAACTAAAGCGAAAACATGATGATATCAATCTCATTCACGACATCGCCGCATTACGTGTCATTGTACCAACCATCGAGGACTGTTACGCGACGCTTGGCACCGTACATGCGCTTTACAAGCCGTTACCGGGAGAATTTAAGGATTATATTGCCTTCCAGAAACCCAATGGTTATCAATCGCTCCACACGACGGTCGTAACGCCAGAAGCAGGCATTGTCGAAATCCAGATTCGTACTGAGGAAATGCATCGGCGTGCGCAATTTGGTATCGCATCGCACATGTCTTATAAACAACTAGGTAAGGAGGTGGAAAAACTCGAAGAGAAGGTGCAGAAAAATATGTTTTCATCCCTCTCTTTTTCCTGGATTCGTTCGCTTATCCCCTCACTCATGAAGGTATCTAAAGACGGTGGAGGGGGAAGTGGCGTCACAAAAGTACCGCCCTGGCTTGCCGAACTCGCTGACGCGCATGCAGAAGTCATAGGAAGTGAGGATTTCGTCGATGGACTTAAAGAGGATTTTTTCTCCCATCGCGTGTTCGTTTTCACTCCCAAGGGCGATGTTATCGATCTGCCTACTGCATCAACACCGATTGATTTTGCCTATGCAATACATAGCGACCTCGGAGATCATCTTCAGGGTGCTAAGGTGAATGGGAAACTTGTATCTTTTGATACCGTACTCGGTAACGGTGAAATCGTCGAAATACTACGGCGCGACGGAGCGCACCCTTCTCCTAAGTGGCTTGAAATTGCCAGGACGTCGCTTGCGCGCAGATGCATTCGTTCTGCGCTCGGGATGACTGAACCGACAAAAAAATCACGTCGGCATCGTTCTCATCATGTAAATAAAAAATGAAATATTTCGAATTATTTTAAACGGTAAAGTCGCTCACTGAATACAACCCATCATCATTAGGTTCTTCGGGCATAGCAAATGGAACAGGGTCAGCTGACAATTGAGTAGTGTTCTGAAAAACAGGCGGAGAAACTAATGTGACATTCTTTTTCTGTGGAATGTCGTTTGTAATTTTTGCTGATTGCTCAGTAGCAAGTATGGTTGCTAAATGCGAAAGATCGTCTGGTGAAAAGAACTCGATGAGCAAACGGCCGCCCTCAGCGTTTGTCTCGATGATAACGCGTGTACCCAGAGTCTGGGTTAGTGATTTTTCGATCTCAACCATTTCAGGCGTTTTACGATGATGTGGGCGTACACGCTCTTGTGCAATTGACCGCGCAATACGTTCTGCAGCACGGACTGGAAGCTTTTTTAAGATTATTTCCTTAAAGAGAGTCTCGCGCTCTTCTGGACGATCATTAAGCGCCAAAAGGGGGCGAGCATGTCCTTCGTTTATTTCTTTTCCGACAATAGCGCTCTGTATATGTTCAGGGAGAGAGAGGAGGCGAAGACTATTTGAGATGTATTCACGGCTCTTACCAATTTTTGCTGCCGCCTCGGCATGCGAGATACCAAATTCCTCGATAAGTTTTTGAAGGGCCCTTGCCCGATCAATCGCATTCAGATCTTCGCGTTGAAGATTCTCGATAATAGCGAGTTCGAGTTTCGTAAGGTTACTCTCTCCTTGGCGAATGACCACCGGTATTTGCTTGAGACCCGCGAGCTTTGAAGCGCGAAGCCGTCGTTCGCCAGCAATGAGCTCGTATACACTTTCAAGACCGCCCTCAGGCTTCTCAACATCAGTACGACTGACAACAAGCGGCATCAACACGCCATATTGACGAATGCTTTCCGCAAGTGATTTCAGGCCTTCTTCATTGAAATCACGACGGGGTTGATACGGATTCGGGACTATCCGATCAACCTCGATCCAGAAGACCGAGTCATACTTTGTTGGTACATAATGTGCATCATTACTCATTAATACAATTCTAACATGATGAAAATATGATGACTAAATGGTACTGTGCAATGACATGCGCGACCCATTAACTGCCGGGGTGGCGAAATTGGTAGACGCAACGGATTCAAAACCCGTCGTCGCAAGACATGAGAGTTCGAGTCTCTCTCCCGGCACTAGTGAAAAACTCAGTTGTAGAATTAGGAATGGTATCTTGCTACAAGCGATTTCGCAAAGTAAAACCTGCCGGAAATACGGTTCATGTTGGGACTGTCTATATTATTTGATAAATAATCAAAATGGGGTTTGTTAGGGATCTTATAATTTTCCTACCAGCTCAAGACTGGGCTCAAGAGTATCATCACCCGGTTCCCATGACGCAGGACAAACTTTTCCTTTGTGTGTCTCAATGTATTGCGCCGCTTGAAGTTTTCGAAGCGTCTCAGCGGCTTTGCGTCCTATCGAATTATCATTGACTTCAATCGCGCGAAGCGTGCCAGAAGGATCAATGATGAACGTGCCGCGAAGCGACAACCCCTCGTCTGGCGTGAATGCAGCCTCACCACCTTCAACAAGAACGCCAAATGCATACGCAAGCTTCCCAGAGGGATCCGCCGCCATCGGATAGGTAATTTCTCTGATACCTTCTGAGGCGTCATGCCATGCCTTATGTGTAAAAACGGTATCTGAAGAGACTGAGATGATTTCAGCGTTGAGTGACTGGAACTTTGAGTACAATTTTGCAAGCTCCTCAAGTTCAGTTGGGCAGACAAATGTAAAATCCGCGGGATAAAAAACAAGAACGATCCACTTCCCACGCAATTTCGAAAAGCTCATAGTTGTAATGGTATCTTTCTGATAGACCTCGAACTCGAGATCGGGTACTATTTCCCCCACCTTCACTTGTGAAATGAAATCACGGACCGCGTCGTGGAATTCACCGCAATGTTCACAGTAGTTACTTCTTGTTTCTTTCATAAGAAATTTCTGATTACTCGATTAAGCTAAACCTATGATACCATATCCTGCCTAATGACAAGAAAAATTCTACTCATCGCAGGACCAACGGCATCGGGCAAATCCGCCCGTGGCGTTAAGGAGGCTCTTGCACGCGACGGTGAGATTATTTCGGTTGATTCACGGCAAGTATATCGCGGACTCGATATTGGGACCGAGAAAATAACCATGGAAGAGATGCTCAATATACCGCACCACCTTATTAATATACGTGATCTGAACGGAAGTTACTCGGCAGGAGATTTCATCAAAGATGCAACACGCTTGATTGAAGAGATTTCTATACGTCAGAAACTTCCCATTCTCGTCGGTGGAACACATTTTTATTTCGATGCCCTTCTCAAAGGGCTCCCGTCATCAACGCCTCTCAATTTACCGCTACGCCACGCTCTCGAGAAAATTACCACCGATGAACTTTACGCACGCGCTCTTCAACAGGATCCAAAACGAGCAACGAAACTCGATCCACGTAATCGCCGCCGACTTATTCGCGCACTTGAGATTATCGAAGCGATGGGGAAAGTCCCTGTGCGGATAAGACCAAATTTGGCATATAAAATTGAGTGGATTGTTATCGACCCACCGCGTGAAGAATTGCGACAGCGTATTAATACGCGACTAGTAAATGCGCTTGCACACGGACTTATAGAGGAGGTACAACGCATACGTGAACAGGTTAGTAATGTACGACTTAACGAATTTGGGCTCGAATATCGAGTCGTTGGCGAATTCCTACGCGGAGAACGAACCGAGGCATCGCTCCTTCCCACTATTTCGGCGAAACTTTGGCAGTATGCGCGACGGCAAAAAGCATGGCTGCGCAAATTCCATGAGGAAAGTATCATTACGGTAAAACCGTAGCTCCTGGGCAAAAACTAAATCCGAGGTTCTTACCGGCATAGAGCGGATTTACATTATAGGTTGTACCAATATAATAATTGAGTCTGCACATACCTTCTTGAGTAATGCCGAGTGTCGTCATGAGGAATTGCTCCGCATCAAGTCGTACTTGTCCAAGTGGTTCCCTTAAAAGGGCGATGGTGAAAGAGTCGTTCGTACTATCATAAAAGATATTAAAATCAGTAGCTGTGCCAGCCTGACATTTTTGAACATTAGAAATACAATAACCGAGATTCCCAGCCAGAAGATACCGGCCACTATTTGCCGCGTCAGGAAGCGTAATTCCGTTATGAATAAAATCGTTCGTAGTGACTGTACCACCGTCAGATGCATTCACGGTCATAGCACCTAAACTGGAAGAAGACATTGTGGTTGTCGCAATGGGAAATTGCTCATTCGATGAAAATGGTGTGGAAGAGCTCACGGTCGTAGGTGCTGGGGATTGCCGTGTTGAAACAACTATAAAAAACCACACAACGGCTAGCATGATGAGAATCGCCATTATTGAAAAGACACCGATAATAAGTTTTTTAGTCATAATTTTTACACAATCATGAGCTTGAATACTTGGTGATGCACTGCGTTTGTGATGAGTTTTTCGAGTCGGCAGTCCAAGCAGAATAACCCTGCTCTTGCAGCACGCAGGCGGCAGCTGCGGTATTGCACGCTAGATTAGACGCGGCTTTAATGCAATTTGCAAGAACCGACGCATTACCCCCCTTAAGAAAACCGTTTGGACCAAACCCATTCTGACAATTTAAGGGCCCTGTAACACCCGCCGCCTTGTAGCATACTGCATTTTCAAAACATGCATGGTTAGTCGAGAGCAGAATCTGGAATGCCCCAAATGCTGTTGAAGCCTCACCTTTACCGGCATTCTTATTCCATGAATAGTTATATGGGTTCCCTGCTCCACAGCTATCCTCTGGCGCCGCGATGCAGGCAAGCGTATTTGCTTGACTCGTGGTGAGTGAATATCCGGCTGATTGCGCATCAGCTAAGATGTTAGTTGAATCACATGCACCGGTCCCGAACGAAAGCGCCATATTTCCGTTTGCATTTATACTCTGAATATTTGCCCCGGTGCTTTGGTCAAGTTGATATAACGATCCTGCCTGTTGGAGGCAGGGGGGAAGGCCACCCGACGTAATAATGCTTGACCATGTTCCACCAGCAGCACTGGGGTTATAAAGTACCGCCATTACGGCATCGACAATAAGCCAACCGGCAAGCGCAACAATAGTTCCCACGACTGTATTTAATAAAATGCTCTTTGCCTTTTCTCTTCCACCTGGATTCACTGGATTCACAACAAAAAGAAAGCCGGAATACGCGATCATAATTGGGGCAATGAAGACTATTACGAACGTGATGGCAAACTCAATAATGTTATTAATAACGATTATGAGCATGCCCCAACCCGCAGGACAGAGATTATTCCCAGTGACATCACTGGGAATAATGGGTCCAAAGAATGGAATGCTACTTGCATGTGTGACAACGGGTAGCGTACATAAACCAACCGTGAATAAAAATGCAAACAAAGCGATGCGAGAACGCATACTTGTATCATACCTCCACTGATAAACTTTATGTAACTTTTCCCCTATCATTTTTCCTGTTATCTTTTAATCACGGGCCTATAGTTTAGTGGTAAAATTTCGGTCTCCAAAACCGACGTCCCAGGTTCGAGCCCTGGTGGGCCCGCTGAGTTATTTGAGATTGTATTTACTGGGTTATTTTTGATGTCTACTTACACGGAATTGAACTTTCAGATAATGCATTATTTCTCCGTGCCCAATCTCCACACCCGTAAATCCTTATCTCCCCGTAAAAGTGCTGCTTTAAATCTGCCGACTCCGAATATAATTTCTCCATCAAGCATAACGGACGGATGAGCTGTTTCTGATGACATTTGGCTGTACTGACGCAACCGCTCGGGATGTTGGTCATATACCTTAGAAAGCTTTGCGTCAAAAGTTGTACCCCATTTTTTATTTATTTCCTCAATAACATCTGGAGGGGCACGAAGAATATTGTCCTCGTTACTTCTCAGTAAATCTTCGAGAAAGATGGTAACGGGTTCTGGGTCAAGTAGACGAAAAGATTCAAACCATTCTATATCCTCCTCGTTCGGATTCGGACGTTCATCCCTGAATTCTTGTTGGAGCTCATTTGGGAACCTTGTTAGTATTTTCTCCCATGCGGCCTTGATAGATTCCTGTTTGTCAGAATAAGCTGGTCCGGTATTTATAGTTGATTTCTCCATCCGAAAAGTATATCAAGATACAGTGGCGTTGTACATCTCAAACACCTCCTTCCACTTCAAGATAGCCCCCTCAATCGTGTTCCATCCCAGGCTTCGTAGGCCCGCCCATGAGTGCTAATAAATATAAGTGTACTGATGGGGTGTACCCTGGGGCCGATAACCCCATCACACCCCCTAGCAATGGCCTTCTCGATAACAGGCTCAGCAACGATATGACAGCGTCCACACTCCAATACACAAACCATCTCTCCTATGAAAAAGGAACATTCGTTATCACATCCCAATTGAAGAGGTATGATTAAGGCATGACAAAAGCAATTCTGCTAACCCTCTGTATCGTGACAATGATAGTCGTTATTGTTGGCGTTGATGTGCTGTTCTTTAGAAACTCATCCCACTTTTGGGAACGACTTATGATGAACGTGGGCATTGTACTCGTGTGTGCCGCACTTTATTTGAGGTTCTTAAGATAAACAAATGATAAAGAAGATTCCCGGTGGTGTCGTGCATACTCTGCCTGCAGATTTGCGGGAAGCGCTCACCACTGATTTTAAAGCTCTTGCCACATGGAAGGCTATTACACCACTTGCCCGCAATGAGTGGATCTGTTGGACTACCTCAGTTAAAACACCAG
>JAJXVZ010000015.1:7839-13549 GCA_021781865.1 bacterium
TGTGTAAATGCCTGACTTGTAAAGGTTGCTCCAGAAACACCGTTCACGTTTGCGCTCTGCGCTTGAACGGCTTCTTGGGTTAGATACGGCATCGCCTGTTGATTGATGTAAACGGAAGCCGAGTGGCTATTTGGATACTGTAGGAATTTCACATCGGCAAGCTGACCATTTCGTATAATCGCTTCTACCTGAACAGAGCCATAGTACGCATCTGCGGCACTACCGGTATATGAACCATCGGTGTACGCACCTGACGATGTAACAGAAGACTTTGGTCGCATGGCTGTTGTAATCACTGACGTCGGCGTATTTAACGTTACTCGTGAATTATTCGAATATTGAGAATACGCGTATATACCCGCTACTGCGATAAGCCCGAAAAACATGTACAAACCCGTGTTCTTTTTTTCCGTTGATTTATTTTCTATAGACATATATTTTATATACACTGGGGATTTCCTTTTATTTCATTCGGATCTAATTTTATAAAATTAGGAATCGCTCCCTGGCGTCAAGACATCCTTTGTAATTTTGCGATGTCATTTCGAGGCTTTTGCGTATGTTTGGAATATCTGTTGAAAGTAAGGTATTCGCAACCGCCTATCAGGAGGGAGCGTTAGAAAAAGAAACTGAAGCTGGCGGTATGAAGACGTTATTATTCTCTATCCAAGAATTGCATGCAAAGGAGAGTGTAGTTGCCAGGTCGAATCCGCCATTTCGAGCGATTGCGCTGCCACTTACTGCTGAAGACGCAAGGAGTTTAAGACCCGTTGACGCCCCATTTGTCCATACATAAAGATATGTGCCATCGTCTAGCATCGATGTGCTTATGAAGTCAGCACGCGCCTTCCCGTTAGCAATGTACATTGTTCCAGAACGCTCCAGAGGAGTACCCACCGTCTTAACACGACAAACCAGAGACTGTTCGAGACCAAAAAGATAGGAAATGGTGGTAACGCCGATGATTCTCGCAGGCGCGAATGTGGCAACAGATCCTGGCCTTGTATTACTCCTTGTGCCATTCGTGGTATACGAAAGGGAGGGCGTACTCATTCTCAACACCGGCGTACTCGTCGAAACGGCAGCAGTAGTTGTCGCGGTCAATTTCGCACTACTCTCCTTTGGATTATTTGAAAATATATGCCATGCACCGCCCATCACGACAACGGCAGCAATAATCACTCCTATAAGTGCTTTATTGTTTTTATAGAACATGTTGAGCACATTTATTACCCTCCCTTGCCTTTCCATTTTATTTCCTTATATACCGCACGCTTTCGAGCAACCGGATCATATTTCATTAACTGAATTTTCCGCTCCACTTTCTTTTTATTCTTACGAGTAATTACTATATGCTTCGATATAGATGATTGCATCCTAATAATCCGATCTTGTGACATATTGAAAATGTAGCAGAAAGGTTGTGGTTAAGCAACCGTCTTCGCCGTAGCAACTCGCGCCACACGCGACGCGCGCTTCTGTACCTCAAAGTGCGGCTCCCCACCCTTTATGGACACGGTCACTGTACCGCCTTCCGTAATGCCTTGTGCGACCATAAGAGACGCGAGTGGCGTGAGGATCTTGTCCTGAATCGTGCGGCGTAAGGGACGCGCTCCATATTGTGGGTTATACCCCTTTTCTGCAAGCCATGTTCGTACAAGAGGGTCTATTACAAGTGAGATACGCTTCTGTGAGAGACGTTTTATAACTTCTTCGATCTGCGTATTGACGATGCGAGCAAGCGCTTCCTTTGAAAGGACGTCAAAGATTATGATGTCGTCGAGTCTATTGAGGAATTCTGGACGGAAGTGTTCGCGGAGCGCGTCCATTACTTTTTCTTTTGTTTCCTCGTAGCGCGTCACGTCGGTCGCATCCGCGGTACCAAAACCGATATGCGCGAGTCGATCAATAAATTCTCCACCGATGTTACTTGTCAGTACAATAATCGTATTTTTAAAATTAACCTTACGTCCCTTGCCATCAGTGAGATGTCCGGAATCAAGTACTTGAAGTAAGATGTTGAAAACTTCTGGGTGTGCTTTTTCGATCTCATCAAAAAGCACCACTGCATATGGACGATGTCGAATACGTTCTGTAAGTGTGCCCGATTCTTCATAACCGACATAACCCGGAGGAGCACCGATAAGCTTAGCAACCGAATGTTTCTCCATAAATTCACTCATATCGACGCGTACAAGAGCATCTGCGTCATTGAACATGAATTCCGCAAGCTTCTTTGAGAGCTCGGTTTTCCCCACGCCAGTGGGGCCAAGGAAGAGAAATGAACCTATTGGACGATTCGGATCGCTTATACCAACACGTGAACGCTTTACAGCATCCGTTACTTTTTGCACCGCATTATCCTGACCTATAATGTTGTACTTAAGTGCTTCTTCCATGCGGGAGAGTTTTACAGCCTCTTCCTCAAGCATACGTGCGACTGGAATGCCAGTCCAACGTGAGACGACTCCGGCAATATCCTGCTCAGTAACTTCTTCGTTTAAGACGCGCCGTGATTTTTGTAGTGTTTTTAGACGTTTCAACTTTGTCTCGAGTTCTTTCTGAAGGACTGGAATGCGTCCGTAGCGAATTTCCGCCACAGTACCTAGGTCGGCAGCAGCTTCTGCGTTATCCGCCTGCACTTTTAACGCCTCGAGTTCAGTTTTCGCAGAACGAATGCCAGACAAAACTTCCTTTTCGTTTTTCCACTTGAGCTCCAGTTCACTGGTCTTCTCTTTCAGATCAGCTATCTCTTTGTCGATAATTTTTATACGTTCCTTAATTTCCTTCGCATGCTCGCCCCCTAGGTCTTTCTGGAGCGCTTGTCGCTCAATTTCGAAGCGGCGAATTTTACGATCAGTCTCTTCAAGGAGTGGTGGCTTGTTTTCAAGTGCAATACGCAGCCCGCTTGCCGCCTCATCGATAAGATCAACAGCCTTATCGGGAAGGAAACGATCGCTAATATAACGCGCGGAGAGCTCGACCGCAGCAACGATAGCATCATCGGTAATACGCACGCCATGGAAAAGCTCATATTTATCGCGTAGGCCACGCAAAATGGCGATACCATCCTCAATTGAGGGTTCTTGCACAAATACTGATTGGAAACGACGTGTGAGTGCAGCATCTTTTTCGATGTATTTTTGATACTCTTTCAATGTCGTTGCACCGATAATTCGAATTTCACCGCGTGAAAGGGCAGGCTTCAGCATATTTGATGCGTCAAGAGAGCCTTCGGCGCTACCCGCGCCGACAAGGGTATGAAGTTCATCGACAAAAAGAATCACCTTCCCTTCCGCACGCTCCATTTCCTTCATTACATTCTTCATTCGCTCCTCGAATTCACCGCGGTACTTTGTACCTGCAATCATGAGTCCGAGATCAAGAGAAAGGAGCTCTTTACCCTTAAGGGACTCAGGGACATCGCCACTTGCCATACGCGCAGCAAGCCCTTCGGCAATCGCGGTTTTCCCCACGCCAGCTTCACCAATGAGCACCGGGTTGTTCTTTGTACGACGTGCGAGAATTTGGATAACTCTATTGATTTCAAGATCGCGACCAATAACAGGATCAAGTTTGTTCTCGGCGGCCAATTTGGTGAGGTTACGCGCATATTTTGCGAGTGCACGAAAGCGTTTTGGACTTTCAACTTGGCCGTCTTTCGAGCTCTTAAGCTCTTTGAGAATGGAGAGTGCTGCGTCATGTCCAATCGAGAAACGCGTAAGGATATCGTTCGCTGGACCCGGGTGTTCGATAACAGCAAGGAATAAGTGCTCAGTTCCAACGAATGTATCGTTCATGCGCGCCGCAATTTTTCCTGACGCTTCAAGCGCCCGCGCGAGATCGGGAGTGAGATAAATTTGGTATGAAGGAGAAAGTACGGAAGCGCTTTCGGGTGCTTCTAAGTGTTCAAGCACGGCATCAGCGAGCATGATGGTGTCAATTTCCATACGATCAAGAATCGAAAATACAAGAGATTCTTCCTGAAGCACAAGTGCGGCAAGTAGATGAAGTGGTGAAACGTGATTTTGTCCTCGCTCTATCGCGAGTTCATGCGCGCGTCGTACGGCTTCTTTTGCTTTGGTGGTAAAATTATTAAATGGGGGCATGGGTATTGTGTGTCCTAAAAAGTTAATTTGATGTGGTTGATGTCGATACTGCTGTAACTGCTGTAGTCGACGTTGCTGAAAGAATTTCAGTTATCGTATCGGCGGGAATGAATAGTCCCGGTGTAGATCCTTCCGCAATGCCAATAAGGTCTCCTTCGAGATCGACTGCAGCACTTCCCACTCCTGTATCTGGCAGCGTAGTGTAAACACCCTTATTCCCTATACGCGAAACTATACCTGTAGAGGCGGAGCCGCTGGTACTGAGGGCAAGCACGGTTTCACCAAGTTTTAAATTACTTGGGTCAATCAAGAGCGGCGAATTCACGTTCGGTAATATTGCTTGGTCCGCAAATCCATAAATTGAAATACCCTTACCTTCACGTGAAAGCGAGGCGGCGCTGTAGGAACCATCGGGAAATCCGATGAGAACTTGTTTCGGCAGCACATTCTGCGTTGTAGTTACAACAGCGCGCGACCTGGGAAGATATGTGCCGATACTAATGGCCGGCGTCGAAGTTCCTGTTCCTGCAGCGTAAATAGCGACTATCCGCGTTGCGTCTGTGCTTATTGCAGCCGTGACGAGATCTTGATTCGACGGTGCAGGTGCAGTAGGTGCCTGAACGATTGCAGCTGGTGCAGCGGCTGCAACCGTCTCAATAGTGTGTTCAACGACACGATTCACCGTTTGAGTCACGAAGGCTGGCGTATGATCGAGTAGTGAAACCGTCAATATGCCGGTTGCGATTGATGTCACAAAATTCACGAGAATTGTGAGAAGTATGAGCTGAGATTTTGAAAGTTCCTCAATGTTCATGAGACCATAATGCTACCATTAACCATTATTGTCAATAAACGCAACTGAGCGAGCAAGTGCTTTCGCAAAGCGCGTTAATTCGCATGAACGGACTTTAGGCCCCCAAGAGATTCGTAGCGTCACACGAGCACGCTCTAGATCTCCCGTCAGAGCAAAAACCGCTCGTGAACCTTCCTCCGAATCGGTCTCGCAAGCACTTCGTGTTGAGACAGCAAAGCCTGCTTCATCGAGAAGCGCGACGACATAATCAGTATCACGCCCAAGCAACGAGACATTAAGAATGTGCGGCGCCTGTGAATAGCCTTCCTGAATAAAGACGTTTGGTACGGTGTTTCTTATGAGTCCAACAAGCCGTTCCCGCTCCCGTGCTGCGGAGGTACGAAATTTCTCGCGCATACGAACGGCGACACCAAGAGCTTCTGCAAAGTCTCGCGCCGCAATAGGATTCTCGCTCCCCGGTCGCAACCCACGTTCCTGGCCGCCACCTTTATATAGAGAGATCATAGGAATTGTGCGGTGTGCAATCAGGGCACCGATGCCACGAATGTTACCGACTTTTGAAGCATCGAGTGTAAGCAGATCTGCGCCAAAATGTGCGCGTGATATTTTTTCGGTTGAGGGTGCTTGGCTTGCGTCAATGTGAAGCATGGTCGTAATCCCCTGCGTGAGCGAGAAGGATTCCTTATTATTGTGCGTTAACAACACATCAGCGACTTCGCGTGTATTCCATACTACCCCCGTCTCGCCACAAACTGCGTCCATCGAAATGAGTGCTGTCTCTAGATCG
>JAJXVZ010000016.1 GCA_021781865.1 bacterium
ATACTGCTTCCGATAGCGAGCAGTCCGGTCGGTAGCATGAGCATACCAAGCGCACCGTACTGGCGATTACCAATAAGGCTGCGATACTCACCCGTAACATTGCGGAGAAAACCGGTTGTCCAGCGTGTGCGTTGCTTCACAAGTTTCATTAGCGTGTTCGGGGACTTGGTATAAACACGTGCGCGTGGCGCGTTCTCAATACTATATCCAGCACGCTGAATTCGGAGCGCCATTTCCATATCTTCGGTCTGATGACCGTAACGAAATCCACCAAGCTCTTTTATGACACTGTGTCGATAGAAGGAAAATGGTCCTGGGGTTACGTAGAGACCATTAACGGAGGCGATCGCGTGTCGAAGTGCTATACCAAGTACGTATTCAACATGTTGCATATGTTGGAGGAGGTTCTTTGGGTGATGTACTGACATTGCGGCAGTAACTGCCGCAACCTTTGCCTCACTGAAGCAGGGAACAATCTCGCGTAACGCGTCTGGCTCAACAAATGAGTCGGCATCAAGACAACCAATGAATTCTGCTTGTGTAACAGCAATGCCCGCATTTAGTGCCGTATGTTTCCCACCGTTTTCTTTATGGATAATGTGTATCTGTGGATGTTCCGCAAAGCGTGCTACGACATTTCGCGTATCGTCAGTCGAACCGTCATTAACTAAAATGATCTCCAGTTTTTCTTTCGGGTAGCTGAGTGCAAGTAGCGAGTCACAAGTACCACTGATTGTTGCCGCTTCATTCCAGCATGGAACGATAACCGCGACCGATGGAAGCATCGTTATCGACGTATCATTGGTGATGATGGCGGTACGTTTTCGTGCCTCCCGCGCTGGTTTTGAGAGAAGCGTTACAAGAACGAACGATTCGAAAAATATCGCGATAAATAGGAACGGATACGCGAGTAACTCAGGACTCATAATAATTAACGCCAGTATAGCACAGTTTGTCACATTCTATTTTTAGAAATGGGTTCATGTCTGGTAGATCCCATCCGACCTGAGATTGAGGATGGTACTCTCTTTTTTGATTACAAAACCACTGATTAAAGAAGAAACAATGACCAATTTGTGCTATACTGTAAAAAATTCAGAATCATACATTTTATGGCTACAATCGTCAAAAAAGAGGACAAGAAAAGGGCATATGACGCTTCTTCCATTACCGTCCTTGAAGGCCTTGAACCTGTGCGGAAACGTCCTGGCATGTATATCGGGACTACTGGTCCCGATGGTCTTCACCACCTTATTTGGGAAATATTTGACAATGCGCGTGATGAAGCGATGGCTGGTCGATGTAATGACATAGAAGTTGCGTTGTTACCAGATGGGTATGTGCGTGTAGCGGATAATGGGAATGGTATTCCAGTTGGTATTCATCCGAAGACAAAAGTTTCCGCGCTCGAAACCATTATGACGACACTCCATGCAGGTGGTAAATTTGATAATGATGCATATAAGGTTTCTGGTGGTTTGCATGGCGTTGGCGCGTCAGTGGTGAACGCGCTCTCCGAGCATACGAAGGTTGTTGTGCACCAGGATGGGGGTATTCATCTACAGGAATATCACATTGGTAAACCACTCACTAAAGTGAGGAAGATCGGCACCTCAAAGGAGCATGGCACAATCGTTCTCTTCAAACCCGATGCTTCTATTTTTAAAGAAGGTATTGAGTGGAATTGGGAAAAGATACTTACACATTTACGTCAACAGGCGTATTTAATGAAGGATGTTCGCATTGCTCTGTTTGATGCTCGCAGTTTACAAGAAGCCTTCGGGACGGACACCATTTTTTTGCGGGCACATTCACTCGATGTACCGTCGATGACGTTCTACTTCGAGGGAGGTCTTAAGTCACTTATTGCGTTTTATAACAAACACCAAACACCAGTGCACAAGAAAATTTTTTATATCGACCGCGAACAGGACAAAGTGGAGGTTGAAGTCGCACTTCAGTATGTTGATGATATTACATCGCGTATCACCGCCTTTGCAAATAACACTTACAATAGTGAAGGAGGCACTCATGTCACTGGCTTCAAGATGGCGCTTACGCGAAGTCTCAATACGTACGGCAGAAACGCGAATCTTATTAAAGATAAGGATGAAAATTTCACCGGCGACGATGTCTTAGAGGGAATTACGGCTGTCATATCAGTGAAGCTTCCAGAAATTCAATTTGAGGGGCAGACCAAGGCGAAACTTGGTTCGGTTGAGGCACAAGGGGCCACTGCGACCATTTTCGGGGAGGCTTTCGGCACATTTCTTGAGGAAAATCCAGATGATGCACGTGCGATCATTAACAAGGTAATCCTCGCGCTTAAAGCGCGGAAGGCTGCAAAGGCTGCAAAGGATTCAGTATTGCGTAAGGGAGCACTTGAAGGAATGACCCTTCCTGGCAAGCTCGCTGATTGTCAGACAAAGAGCGCCGAAGAAGGCGAGCTTTTTATTGTGGAGGGCGATTCCGCCGGTGGCTCAAGCAAGCAAGGTAGAGACCGTCGCACTCAGGCAATCCTGCCTTTGCGCGGAAAGATTCTTAACGTCGAACGTGCGCGCATCGATCGTATGCTCGCATCGGTTGAAATTCGTGCACTAGTTATCGCCATGGGTACTGCTATTGGCGATGTGTTTGATATTTCAAAATTACGCTATCATAAGATTATTATTGCGACCGACGCCGATGTTGACGGTGCTCATATTCGTACGCTTCTACTCACACTTCTATATCGTCATTTTCGACCGATTATCGAAGGTGGTTTCGTTTATATTGCTCAACCGCCGCTGTATAAAATATCAAAAGGGAAGACCATCGTATATGCTTATTCAGATAAGGAGAAAGAAAAAGCATTAAAAGAAATTGGTGAGGCAAATATACAGCGCTACAAAGGTCTAGGCGAAATGAATCCGAGCGAGCTCTGGGAAACTACGATGGATCCAGAGCGACGAGTACTGAAACGCGTTAATATCGAGGATGCCGAGGCAGCTGATAGAATTTTCGATATTCTCATGGGTACTGATGTTGCTTCACGAAAATCATTTATTCAATCAAACGCGAAATTAGCGAATCTAGATATCTAGTTTAATTTCCGAGAATAGTTATTTGCGCAGAAGCACTATCATTGTTGGTATTCGATTCAACGACCGCATGATCAAAGTTTGCGGTAATTGAAATGGTTTCATTCGCACCTTTATTTGCCTGGTCAAAGCCGAGAGTGTAATCGATGCTATCGCCAGGGTTTAAGGATTGTTGCGGTTGCGATTGGTAAATATACGCGGTTTGTGTTGGAATAAGAGCGCTGAAACGCCATGGGCCAGTCGCATTTGTGCCGATATTCTTTATGGTAAATCTTACGGCAGGGCGACTTCCTGTTGGAACCGTTGAACTTGCAACAAAAGAATCCGCTGAGGTCGTTGCGAGATATCCAATCGCGTCAATAGTCGTAACAAAATCAGGAAGACCGTAAAGTGAGGGCGTGCCAACGGAACCTTTCATTTGGTAGACGGTATCTTCCTTGGTACCAGCGGTTGTCGTAATCCGCTTGGTTCTATACATAGTTGTCGGATGTTTTACTGGCATTTTTGAGCCCGTGGAACTCGCTTCACCGAATGATATTGTAGTTGATGCAGTTGGCGTCACCGGAATGACCGATAGATTATTATTGGATGTATGTTGAGGTGTGAAGACTGAGCCAAGGTAAACCGTCGCTTCACCAATTCGATTTATCACTGAAGGTACAAATTGCGTCGAATAAACGGCAAGCCACATACCTGTGCCAATAAGTGCAACGAAACCGATTACCGCTAGAATTTTAATGGCCGTTTGACGTGGCAATGATGTAGGTGTGGTTGCATATGTATTCATAATGTATGTGGATATATACCACATACTTGCTTTTTATGTCAAGCTTGACAATATTGATACAATGCTGTATGTCTTTATAAGACCATATGACATGGGCTATCGGGTTTACCGCGCGGCTTATTCAGGCCGGCAAACAAGCTTACGCAAGAAAGTGGAGCTTTCTATGTGTTTTCGCTTTAATTTTTCTTGGCACTGTAGCAATACTTGCCCGCCTCAATCTTTTACCAGGGGTACCGCCACCGGATAATTCCGCCATTACGTTTGTGGAGGAACCATCCGTTACCGTGAGTGCCGCCATGTTGGCACCAACACTCAAGGTCGAATCTCCAACAAGCATAGCAATTCCCGCGATAAAACTCGCTGTGAATATTGAAAATCCAGATACAACCAACATCAGTACACTCGACGGCCTGCTCCTTAAGGGAGCTGTGCGATATCCGACTTCCGCTATGCTTGGTGAAGTTGGTAATGTTGTTATTTTCGGTCACTCGAGCTACTTACCGATAGTTGGTGACCAAGCATATAAGACCTTCGATGGTATTCAGAAGCTTGTGGCAGGTGACGCTATTACGGTGTATTCCTCTGATGAGGCGTATACATACCAAGTGAGAAGTGTCACAAAAGAAAACATCGCGAACAATTCAGGCATTGATCTTACCGTTCCTGGACAAGTGCTCACGCTTGTGACCTGTAACTCGTTCGCGACTAAAAGTGACCGTTTCGTTGTCACTGCGGACTTTGTCGAGAGTCATTCGATTTCCAGTTAGCTGAAAATCGAATGACTCTCCGCAAGGAGAGTAAACGTAGTTCTTTCCAACTTAATCAACGCCGCCCTGTGCGGCCTCAAGGAGAAGACGATGAAGCCCATCTTCAGCGGCCTTATCATTAAAAAAGAGAAGCCGAAATTCGTCTGGCTTCTTGCATTCGTAATGGTAGTTGGCCTCGGACTTTTATTGTGGTACTGGTACGGCCGTACAATTGATAATACGGAAGAACCGTTATCAATGATGGAGACAAAAGCACTTGTTTCATCGAAACCGATCGTAGTAGTAGCATCCAGAGCACAAAAAAAGACACATGCTGGCCTTAATCTTAAAAAAAAGACGCAAAAACCAAAACCTGCATCACAGCAGGAGAAGTGGAGCCGTTGGGGGGCAGCGCCGTACGCGCATTCCTTCGCTGAGGCATGCCGGAAGGCTCCCGAAGCAATCGACGGCACGCGTCTACCACAGCTAGTCAAAAAACATTTCAAAAAAGTGTTTGAAACTGGTTGCAGGGGTGGCAGAAGGGTATGGTATACACCAGGCATGTCGCTTGAACAGATGATGTCAGGGCCTGATCGCAACCATGCAACTGATTGGGTCATGAACTATGTCTCGGTTGCGGAGTTACCAGTGTTACGTTCACCCAACGGGCGTTTTTATCTTCCCGGTTCAGTTGCTGAAACAGCAAGAGTGCGGGAATGGAAATGGACATACGAAGGGAAAACCTATATCTGGTTCATTCCGTACGTCTGTTTCAACGAAGGCTGGCGATTTGGACCCTCGGTACTTGCTTGCAGGACAATAAAATATGTAGGCAAGCCGGGCGATGAATTCCGCTTCGCCATCCTTACACGGGAACGTCTTCCAGCGTCAGCTTGTTGGCAGCTCTGTGATGGTGACGATTGTGCGGCTCCTCCATCGCCTTGCGATACTTGCGACTGGGTCGGTCCGATGTCGGTTATACCGGCTGGCTTCAAGCCACTTTATACCGGAAAGTATGTCGCTCGGCATAGCCATCAATCGCTTCGTCTTCCATTGGGAGTTGAACAGAACTATGTGGCGTTCTGCGACACGCGTTTGAATGTCGGACAGTCCGACTCATGGATCGTCCAACCGAACGTATGGGAAAAAGGAACGGTGACAACGGTTCATATTCCTTATGATGGTCAGGAATGGCCGGTATGGGGATCGAGTGCAATCGATCTGTCAAAATTTCCTAGACAGTAACAAGTTTTCCGGGGCTCTAGTAGCAGTGAAACTGCCACTACCCCCTTTTTGTGCAAACACTCATGAATGAATACACAACCAATTCACATAAGAAAATAAATCCGCTTTTCAGCGGATTGCTTACGGTATCTGCAATAGTATTTTTAGGCATAATGATTGCATTTGTAACCGGTGCCATAACTCCAGCGCAGGTGTTTGCACAAGTAGCCCCACCTTGTTGCTCACTTCCATCCATGCCCATACCTACACCAATACCCCCACCCCCACCTCCACCCGCCCCTGTAATCCCACTTTCGGTTCCAACCTGTTCGCTTTCTGCGAACTCAGCATCGCTCCCTTTTAATGGAGGGTTCTCAACACTTTCGTGGACAACTTCTGCCGCGACAAGTGCCACCATTAATAATGGTATTGGCGGAGTCTCATCGGTTATGTCTGGCTCTCAAACAGTCTCTGTTAGCAAAACGACAAGCTATACTATGACTGTTAAGGGTCTTGGTGGTGAGACAACTTGTAATGTATTGATAACAGTTGCACCACCACCCCCAGCCCCAACTTGTACACTCGCGGCTTCGCCTACCTCCGTCACCACCGGCAGTTCCTCAACGCTCTCATGGACGACGACGAATGCCGCCTCTTTTACAATTGATCAAGGCGTAGGTTCCGTTACTCCCGTCTCATCCGGCACACATCTTGTTTCTCTAACTGCAACCACTACCTACACAGGCATAGCTATCGGCCCTGGCGGATCCGTTCATTGTACAGCGACAGTCACCATAACGAAGCCTCCACCCGCTCCCGCGACTGGATGCATTGACGTTTTAAAGGAGACATTTGATTCGAATGGAAACAAGATTACCCCTGTTGCACAGTTCACTTTCGTGCTCGATGGTGGTGCATCCACACAAAATGATGCAAATGGGAATGCGCAATTCCAATCAGTTTCTCCAGGCGCACATCAGGTAACCGAGGTAGACCCAGGCAGTTCCTGGAAGCTCCTGTCAGTAACGCCCGCAGGTGGAAATGTGACTGTGCAAAGTGGATCTATGTGTACGACCGTCGTCTTCAAGAATCAAAGTGTTAACTTGCCCCCCCCGCCTCCAGCTCCAACTTGTACACTCGCGGCTTCGCCTACCTCCGTCACCACCGGCAATTCCTCAACGCTCTCATGGACGACGACGAATGCCACCTCTTTTACAATTAACAATGGAATTGGAACAACTACCCCAGTGGTAAGTGGGTCAACCACTACTCCGGCAATCACAACCAATACAACGTTTACTGGTACGGCCGTGAGTTCATCCGGACAATCAGTAACTTGTTCCGCGGCAGTCTCTACCCAAGGTGGTAGCGGTGGCGGTCCGTCCTGTTCTCTTGCAGTTTCACCAACAAGCTATACGACTGGAGGTTCCTCAGTACTTTCCTGGGGTGGTAACGAGATATTAAACGTTGATATTGATAATGGTATCGCAACGGCAACGAGCTCACCTGGTTCAATCACGATTTCTCCGACGACTATCGGTACACATACTTACACAGGAACTTTCCATGCACAGAACGGTCAAACACTCACTTGCAATGCCACGCTTACCGTGACGTCAAGTGGTGGGGGCTGCACGGGTAATTGCGGTGGGGGGGGCGGATCATTACCGCCCACCATTACTCTCGCAGAGCTCCCTCATGTAAGGGCGCAACCACTTGCATATCTCTACCTATCTCAAATTCCATACACCGGCCTTGACCTCGGCCCCCTCGGTACGGCACTTTACTGGATTATTCTCATCGGTTGGGCACTTGCTCTCGCATATCTAGTTCTTTTTGGCATAGCGCCGCTCATAAATAGGTATGTTAAGGGTTTTAGTCTTCGAGTATTGTCAGTGCTTAATGCACGTGAGTCTATGCTAGCTGAGGTGCCTCCCGTATCTGTGGTAACAACCGAACCAGTACCATCTCTCGCGCTACACAATTCAACGCTACCTGAGGCGCCACGCGGTTATTCGTCATATGAGGGTTTCAAATCTCTCGCACAAAATAATGAAGCACTTTCGATTGACGATATTGTAAAGGGTCTTTCGCGAAGACATTCGACCGAACCTGTCGAACAAAAGGTGGAATCGAAGCCAAACATTGAACCAATCTTTAAAAACGTCGAACCAATTACGACCGAAACTATTACTGAACGAGATGCGGTGCCATCGGACGTTCGTGGTTTTGCAACCGCGCTCATTGAAGGTGACCGTGCCGCCGTTTTCTCCGTGTTGCGACAGCATATTCGCGGCGCCGGTTCTCCAGAGCAACTTCTTTCTGCCGTCGTTTGTCTCATCGATGACGCGTATCGCTCCCGTATTGATGGAACTGCCTGCGATTCTAATATTGTGCGGCTGACCGCACGTTTTTCAACGACGACTCTCGAGAGACTTGTCGCCGCACTTGCTACAGCTATCGATGCGAGTTACACAACTGGTGTAACCGGCGCAAAGCTTGCACTAACTCGTGCGCTTGCCGTAATTGGCGCATAAAGTTTTATTTGATACGTAATTATTCTGAATATCAGAAACCTTCAAGTCTTGCTTCCCAATACACTGAATATCTGTAGGGTTACAGTGGCCTCAATTCGTCTATGACGAGCGAGGTTTCTCCATTCCTTACAGAAACCTTGCCCTTCACGAGTAGACAGGCACCCGAGGTAATCACAGTTGTGTATTGTTTGAAAAGCTTTGGGAAAATGACCGCTTCAAGCGTACCCGTGGTGTCTTCCATTGTAATGAATGCCATCTTCTCGCCACCTTTGGTAAGGATAGCGCGCACCAGAACGACAAGCACAGGCAGGATCAGAAGCATACCTTGTTTGGGATCTTCCTTGATTCTTGCTATCGTGAATTTTGTTTTTCTTGCTACAGATTCATAGATATCGAGCGGGTGGCCGCTCACATAAATACCGAGTAATTCCTTTTCCCACGCAAGTTTATCCAGTAACGAGACCAGTCTGCTGCTTTCTGAAAGTTGGAATGCTGGAAGTTGAACAGAGGTTCCAAATAGTGATTTTTGCGGTGCGGTTGCGGTTGTCTCTCGATGAAAGGAGAGGAGCGTCTCCACGTTCTCAAGCAATACTCCACGCTTATCAGCCGCTGAACCCAAAGAGTCGAGAGCTCCACACTTTATGAGGGATTCAAGTGATTTCCGATTTAGATTTCTTGAACCAATACGAGAAAGAAAATCGGTGAGTGTTCGAAAAGGACCGCGTGTCTTGCGTTCAGCAATAATCGTATCCGAGATACCGTCACCAAAATTTTTAATCGAGGAAAGCCCAAAACGAATGGAATTTCTTTCCCCCCCCGTGACTGTGAAGTCACTTCCGCTCTCGTTCACATCTGGTGGAAGCACGGTGATACCCATGCGCTTAGCTTCAGCGACGAAGGTGGAAATCTGCTCTGTGTCACCAGCGCTGGCAGTGAGGACAGCGGCGAGGTATTCAACAGGATAGTTCGCTTTCATGTAAGCAGTCTGGTAGGCAACCTTACCGTAACTTGCAGCGTGGGCCTTGTTGAAGCCATATGCGGCAAATGGTTCGATAAGTGACCAAAGCTTTTCCGCCGTATTCCTGGAGAGTTTTCCATACTCGACGAAACCCGTTAATAGTTTTTCTTTCTCCGCTTGCATGACGGCCGGGATTTTCTTACCCATTGCTTTTCGAAGTGCATCCGCTTCGAGCCATGAATAGCCGGCGAGTTTAATGGCAGTAAGTAGGACATCGTCTTGGTACACGAGGAGACCGTATGAGAAATCAAGATATTCCTTCATGCGTGGATCAAGATAGTGAATAAGCTTTGGATTATGTTTCCGTTCTATATACTGGGGAATAGTCTCCATTGGTCCTGGGCGATAGAGAGCGACCATTGCGTTTATGTCATGAATGGTCGACGGCTTAAGTTCCTTGAGCCAGCGAGTCATACCGGAACCATTCAATTGGAAAGTACCTTCCGTTTCGCCACGCGCAAGCATTTGGTAGGTTTTTGTATCGTCAATAGGAATATTTTCGATGTCAATGACAATGTTAAGCGTTTCCTTTACCCGTGCGACTGCGTCAGCGAGAATAGCAAGGTTCTTGATGCCGAGGAAATCGAATTTCAGAAGGCCGACACCACCATACTCGTCGGTAATTGAGTACATATCGTATTGAGTGATGAGTTTACCAGTGCCCTTTGGGTCTGGTTGGATTGGGGTCCATTCAATAAGTGGGGTTGGTGCAACCACGACACCAGCCGCGTGGACACCGACATGTCGTACACAACCTTCGATTTTTTTCCCAAGATCAAGAATTTCATGTGCCTCATCGTCTTCGTCGTAAATCATCTTCAGATCCGGTTCAAGCTCGAGGGCATGGTTAATGGTCATGGGGAATCCTTGAGAACCCATGGGAATGAGTTTTGCGATACGGTCGCCGGTAGTGTAAGAATGTCCGAGTGCACGCGCTACGTCACGTACCGCGGCACGCGCCATCATGGTGCCAAAAGTGCCAATCTGAGCAACATGATCTTCACCATATTTCTGCTTCGTGTACGCAATCATTTCGTCGCGACGATTATCAGCCATATCCATATCGATATCTGGTGCTTTGGGGCGTTCCGGATTAAGGAATCGTTCAAAGGGTAATTTATAAAAAAGTGGATCGACGTTTGTGATACCAACTAGATAGGCGACGAGGCTTCCAGCCGCTGAACCACGCGTGGTGGTGAGAATACCGGCATGGCGTGCAAATGCGAGGAGATCAGCGACGATTAGGTAGTACACGGCGAAACCCTTGTCAATAATAATGCGCAATTCGTACTCGATGCGGTCAATGATTTCTTTAGACTCTTCAAGCCCGCGTGATGTAATACCTGCATATGCCTTGGCTCTCAATTCCTCATCATGATTCTTAAATCCAGAGGAAACTGGCACCGCTGGGAAGGTCCATTTGCCGAGTTCAAAAGAAACTGTACAACGATCGGCGATATTCCGTGTATTTATCAATGCCTCGGGGGTTTCCCTAAAGAGTTTTTCTGCAATTTTTTCATCGATGAAGGAAAAGTCCTCATTTTCATTCCTACCGTGCTCACCTTGTTGAATACGTCGCATAATTTCAGTTGCTTCGCGGTCGTCGGATTCAAGGTAATAGACATCATGTTGACCGACGAGTGGAGCGTCATTCGCTCTTCCGAATGCGATAATTTGCTCCATGAGTTTCTCGTGCCCTTTGACAAGCGGGTGATGTGTAATTTCAAGAAAAACATTTTTGGTACCGAATATATCTCTAAACTCGGCGAGCGTAGCCGTGGCACCATCTTTATCACCCGCACGTAAAAGTTGCGCAATATCTCCTGCGAAGGATGGCAAAAGAGCGATAATCCCTTTGTGGTACTCGCACAATAACTTTTTATCAATACGCGGGCGTTCGAAAAATCCCTCTGTCCAGGATAAGGTGACAAGTGCCATAAGGTTCTTATAGCCTTCATTGTTTTCCGCAAGAAGGACGATGCGCGAGCGTTTTGTATCTATATTTGGATCTCGATCTTTTCGCGAGCGTGGGGCGAGGTAGGCGTCAACGCCAAGAATTGGTTTTATACCTGCCTTGGTTGCGGCTTTGTAAAATTCAATAGCACCATGCATATTGCCTGCATCAGTTAACGCAAGTGCATCCATCCCTTCTTTTTTTGCCTTGTCAACCAATTCATCCACTTTTGGTAATGCTTGAAGAAATGAGTAGTGACTATGTGTGTGAAGGTGAATGAATCGCGAT